>NZ_JBFBIV010000085.1:0-35405 GCF_040702025.1 Streptomyces sp. NPDC088194
GACACCTGTGAGCGGGTGATCTGGTTGGAGCACGGGGTGATGCTGATGGACGGTCCGACCGAGGACGTGCTGACCGCCTACGAGGCCAAGACCGGGAAGTGACGTGGCGTCGGAAACCGCGCCGCCCGCCGGCCGGTCTCCTGACGTCCGCCCCGACCTGCCCCATCCCGCGCCACCCCGCCCCGTCCTGACCCGCCGTACCTTGTCCCGCTCTGCCCGACTCGGTGCGTTGCCGGGGCCGGACGCGGGAGGTTTCGCGGGAAGTTTTTCGGAAAACCCGATCCCCGCCGGATGATCCGGCGGGGATCGGTTGTTGTGGTGGGGTGTTGTCGCTCGCGGATCGGGGCGCGCCCCCGGCGTACGCCGGGTAGGGCCCCGACGTAAGCTGTACCGGTGCTGGGAGCCTGCCGATGATCGATACCCGGGTCCGGGTGTCCGCAAGCGAGAGTGCGGCGTGTCCGAAATGGGAAGTTTCGACGGGGCAGTGTAGAACGGGGGATGTGGCGGCCATGAAGATCGGGACCATCCTGTTCCGGGGCACGTTCGCCGCCTGTGCACCGGGAAGCCCGCGGTGACCGGGGACGTCACCTCCCGGGCCGTCCTGGACAAGGCCGCGCGCGAGAACTTCCCGGTGGCACCGGTGTTCCTTCCGCGTGCCTGGCGACAGGATCTGATGGCCGTTTACGGGTTCGCCCGTCTGGTGGACGACATCGGCGACGGCGACCTGGCCGACGGCGGCCGGCCCGACGCGGTCCGGCTCGGCCTGCCCCCCGAGGCGGCCGGCGACCGGCTGGCGATGCTCGACGCCTTCGAGGCCGACCTGCGCCGGGTGTTCGACGGCACCCCCGTCCACCCGCTGCTGACCGCCCTGCGCCCCACCGTCCAGCGGCACCGGCTGACCCCCGAGCCCTTCCTCGGCCTGATCGCCGCCAACCGGCAGGACCAGCAGGTCAGCCGGTACGCCACCTACGACGACCTGCTCGCCTACTGCGAGTTGTCCGCCAATCCGGTGGGCCGGCTGGTGCTCTCCATCACCGGAACCTCCACCCCGGAACGGGTCCGGCGCTCGGACGCGGTGTGCACCGCGCTCCAGATCGTGGAGCACCTCCAGGACGTCGTGGAGGACCTCGGCAGGGACCGGGTGTACCTCCCGGCGGAGGACATGAAACGCTTCTCGGTGGACGAGGCCGATCTCGCCGCACCGAGCGCGGGGGAGAAGGTGCGCGAACTGGTCGCGTTCGAAGCCGGGCGGGCCCGTGACCTGCTGGGCGAGGGCGGTGCCCTGGTCCGTAGCGTCCGTGGCCGGCTCAGACTGCTGCTCGCCGGATTCGTCGGCGGCGGCCGCGCGGCATTGCGGGCGGTGGAGGACGCGGGGTACGACGTGTTGGCGGGTTCCCCCAAGGCCACCAAACCCGTCCTGCTGCGTGAGGTGGGGTCGACATTGCGAAGAGAGGGGTGACCCGGACCGTGAACGGTTCCGCGCACACGTCCGGACAGGTGCTTGCTGCATACAAGTACTGTGAGACCGTGACCGGCCACGAGGCCCGCAACTTCGCCTACGGAATCCGCCTGCTGCCCACGGCGAAGCGGCAGGCGATGTCGGCGGTCTACGCCTTCTCCCGGCGGGTCGACGACATCGGGGACGGCGAGCTGCCGCCCGACGAGAAACTGCGCCGACTGGAGGACGCCCGCACCCTGCTGCACCGGGTCGAGGCCCACGAGGTGGCGGAGGACGACACCGACCCGGTCGCCGTCGCCCTCGCCGACGCCGCCGCGCTCTTCCCCTTCCCGATGGGGGGCCTGGGCGAACTCATCGACGGCGTCCAGATGGATGTTCGGGGCGAGAGCTACGAGACATGGGACGACCTGGCCGTTTACTGCCGCTGTGTGGCGGGAGCTATCGGTAGGGTCTCATTGGGCGTTTTCGGCACCGTGAATGGGCACGATCATGCACGTGCCGCCGAATACGCCGACACACTCGGCCTCGCTCTGCAACTCACCAACATCCTGCGCGACGTCCGCGAGGATGCCGGGAACGGACGCACGTACCTGCCCGCGCAGGACCTCGCGAAGTTCGGCTGCGCCGACGGATTCCACGGTGACACCCCGCCGGCCGGCTCCGACTTCGCCGGGCTGGTCGAGTTCGAAGTACGCCGGGCCCGCGCGCTGTTCGCCACCGGCTACCGGCTGCTGCCGATGCTCGACCGCAGGAGCGGCGCCTGCGTCGCCGCGATGGCGGGCATCTACCGGCGGCTGCTGGAGCGGTTCGCCGCCGACCCCGAGGCGGTGCTGCGCGGCCGGGTCTCGCTGCCCGGCCGGGAGAAGGCGTACGTCGCGGTCCGCGGCCTGGCCGGACTCGACGCCCGCCGTACCGCGCGTACTCCCGCCCCCGTCGCCGCCCCGCGGAGGGACGCGTGAGACCGACCCGCGTGCACCCAGCGGGTCCCACCGCGCAGTACGCTCCGTCCACGTCGTTCGCCACGTCGTCCGCTCAGCCCGTCACACCCGCCCCGTCCCCGCGGCAGGTGCAGTTCCCGCGGTTCGTCCCGCACCCGCCGTCCGACCGAGCAACCTCGTTGACGCGCACTGCGTCACCTTCCGCGACGGCCCGCCGCACCCCGCATGGTGCGGCCCGAGGAGAGCGCGCATGACGACCACCCGATCCGGCCCGCAGGCCGGTCCGGCCGGCACCGAGGCCGGCCGCCCCGAGCGCGCCCGCGGGCGGCGCACCGCCGTCGTGGTCGGCGGCGGCCTGGCCGGGGTGACCGCCGCGCTCGCGCTGGCCGACGCCGGGGTCGAGGTGACCTTGACCGAGGCCCGGCCCCGGCTGGGCGGCCTCGCCTTCTCCTTCAAGCGCGGCGAGTTGACCGTCGACAACGGCCAGCACGTCTTCCTGCGCTGCTGCACCGCCTACCAGTGGTTCCTGGACCGGATCGCGGCCCGCGACCTGGTGACGCTTCAGGACCGGTTGGACGTCCCGGTCTTCGACGCCGACACCGGCAAGCTCGGCCGGATCGGCCGGGTGGCGCTGCCGGTTCCGCTGCACCTCGCGCCGAGCCTGGTGCGCTACCCGCACCTGTCGGTGGCCGAGCGGGCGTCGGTCGGGCGGGCGGCGCTCGCGCTGCGCGGCCTGGACCTCGACGATCCGGCGCTGGACCGGGTCGACTTCGGCAGCTGGCTCGCCGGGCGCGGGCAGTCCGCCCGCACCATCGAGGCGCTGTGGGACCTGGTCGCGGTGGCCACCCTCAACGCCACGTCGGGGCAGTCCTCGCTGGCACTGGCCGCGATGGTGTTCAAGACCGGCCTGCTGTCCGAGCCGGGCGCCGCCGACATCGGCTGGGCCGCGGCACCCCTGGGCGACCTGCACGACGGCCGGGCCCGCGCGGCGCTGGACGCGGCGGGGGTGCGGGTGCTGCTGCGGACCCGCGCGGTCGGTCTGACGCCCCGTCCGGAAGGCCCGGACGCGGCCGCCGACGGGGCCGCGGGACGTGACGTCGCACACGCCGGGTGGCGCGTGGACGTCGAGACCGGCCCCGGCCGCGGCGAGCAACTGACCGCCGGCACCGTGGTGTTGGCCGTGCCGCAGCAGGAGACCCACGAACTGCTGCCGGCCGGCGCGCTGGACGAGCCGGAAAAGCTCTTGCGCATCGGCACCGCGCCGATCCTCAATGTCCATGTGATCTACGACCGGCAGGTGCTCCAGCAGCCGTTCCTGGCGGCGCTCGGCAGCCCGGTCCAGTGGGTCTTCGACCGCACGAAGAGCTCCGGGCACACCGGCGGCGGCCAGTACGTCGCGCTCTCCCAGTCGGCCGTGCAGGACGAGATCGACCTGCCGGTGGCCGAGTTGCGCCGCCGCTACCTGCCCGAACTGGAGCGCGTGCTGCCCGCGTCCCGCGGCGCCGCCGTCCGTGACTTCTTCGTCACCCGCGAACGCACCGCGACCTTCGCGCCCACCCCGGGTGTGGCCGCCCTGCGGCCCGGGCCCGCCACGCGCGCCCCCGGCCTGTACCTGGCCGGCGCGTGGACCGCCACCGGCTGGCCCGCGACCATGGAGGGTGCGGTGCGCAGCGGCCTGTACGCCTCCCGACAAGCTTTGTCCGCCCTTGGACTGCCCTGCGAATACGGCGTACTGGAGGCGGCATGAGTGCAATTGGTGCGACAAGAGGAGAGAACGTGACCGCTGACAGCGTGATCGCGCTGCTGGAGAACGGCCGCATCCTGACCACCCCCGTGCTGCGCGCGGCGGTGGCACGGCTCGCCCCGCCGATGGACACCGTCGCCTCGTACCACTTCGGGTGGATCGACCAGGCCGGCCGGCCCGCGGACGGCGACGGCGGCAAGGCGGTGCGTCCCGCGCTGGCCCTGCTGTCCGCGCAGGCCGCGGGGGCGCCCGCGGAGACCGGCGTGCCCGGCGCGGTCGCGGTGGAGCTGGTGCACAACTTCTCGCTGCTGCACGACGACCTGATGGACGGGGACGAGCAGCGCCGGCACCGCGACACGGTGTGGAAGGTGCACGGCCCGGCCCAGGCGATCCTGGTCGGCGACGCGCTCTTCGCGCTGGCCAACGAGATCCTGCTGGAGCAGGGCACCGCCGACGCCGGCCGGGCCACCCGCCGGCTGACCACGGCGACCCGCAAACTGATCGACGGTCAGGCGCAGGACATCTCCTTCGAGCACCGCGAGCGGGTCACCGTGGCGGAGTGCCTGGAGATGGAGGGCAACAAGACCGGGGCCCTGCTGGCCTGCGCCTCCTCCATCGGAGCGGTGCTCGGCGGCGCGTCGGAGTCCGACGCGGACGCGCTGGAGGAGTACGGCTACCACCTGGGGCTGGCCTTCCAGGCGATCGACGACCTGCTGGGCATCTGGGGCGATCCGGCCACCACCGGCAAGCAGACCTGGAGCGATCTGAGGCAGCGTAAGAAGTCGCTGCCGGTGGTCGCCGCGCTCGCCGCGGACGGTCCCGCGTCGGAGCGGCTGGGTGAACTCCTGGCCGCGGACGCGAAAAACTCCGGATTGATCGAAACTGATGCCTTCAGTGAGGAAGAGTTCGCCCTGCGCGCGGCGTTGATCGAGGAGGCGGGTGGTCGGGAATGGACGTCTCAGGAGGCCCGGAGGCAGTACACGACCGCCATCGCCGCACTGGACAAAATGGACATGCCTGAAGAAATCCAACGTAAGCTCGTGGGCCTGGCGGATTTTGTGGTGGTCCGCGAAAAGTAAACAGACAGACGTGGAGCGTATGACGTCGCCGGTCTCACTTTTGTGACGGCGGACGGCCGCCCCCGACACCGCAGAAGTCTCAACTGCAAAGGGGAAGCCATGACAGCGACGACCGATGGCAGTCCAGGGACGCCAACCCACCGGACACCTTCGGCCAGTAGCGCCTCGGAGCCGGAGCCTGTTCCAGCCGGCGATACAGAGGCGGCGGCGCAGCGTGCCGTGCAGCGCGCCGCAGACCACCTCCTGGCACGGCAGCACCCTGACGGATGGTGGAAAGGCGACCTCGAAACAAACGTGACGATGGATGCCGAGGACCTGCTGCTGCGGGAGTTCCTCGGCATCCGCGACGACAGCGTCACCGCGGCCTCGGCCCGCTGGATTCGCTCCCAGCAGCGCGAGGACGGCGCCTGGGCCACCTTCCACGGCGGTCCGGGCGACGTCTCGGCCACCATCGAGGCGTACGTCGCGCTGCGGCTGGCCGGGGACGACCCGGCCGAGGCGCACATGGCGCTGGCCGCCAAGTGGTCGCGCGGCGAGGGAGGGGTGGCGGCCAGCCGGGTCTTCACCCGGATCTGGCTCGCCCTGTTCGGCTGGTGGAGCTGGGACGACCTGCCGGAGATGCCGCCCGAGGTCATCTTCCTGCCCAAGTGGATGCCGCTGAACATCTACTCGTTCGGCTGCTGGGCCCGGCAGACCATCGTGCCGCTCACCGTGGTCGGCGCCCACCGGCCGGTGCGCCCGGCGCCGTTCGGCATCGACGAGCTGCATGTCGATCCGGCCCGGCCCTACCCCAAGAAGCGCCGGAAGTCGATCACCAGCTGGGACGGCGTCTTCCAGCGCCTCGACCAGGTGCTGCACGTCTACCGCCGGTTCAGCCCCCGGGTGGTGCGCCGCAGCGCGATGAACGCGTGTGCCCGCTGGATCATCGAGCGCCAGGAGGCCGACGGCTGCTGGGGCGGCATTCAGCCGCCCGCCGTCTACTCGGTGATGGCCCTCCACCTGCTCGGGTACGACCTGGACCACCCGGTGGTCAAGGCCGGACTCGACTCGCTGGATCGTTTCGCCGTATGGCCCGAGGAGGGCGTGCGGATGATCGAGGCGTGCCAGTCCCCGGTCTGGGACACCTGCCTGGCGACCATCGCGCTCGCCGACGCCGGCGTCCCCGCCGACCACCCGGCGCTGGTCAAGGCCGCCGACTGGATGCTCGGCGAGCAGATCACCCGCCCCGGCGACTGGTCCGTGCAGCGCCCGCAACTGGCGCCGGGCGGCTGGGCGTTCGAGTTCCACAACGACAACTACCCGGACATCGACGACACCGCCGAGGTGGTGCTCGCGCTGCGCCGGATCGCCCACCCCGACCAGGCCCGGGTGGACTCCGCGATCGACAAGGCGGTGCGCTGGAACGTCGGCATGCAGTCGAGGAACGGCGCATGGGGCGCCTTCGACGCCGACAACACCAGCCCCTTCCCGAACCGGCTGCCGTTCTGTGACTTCGGCGAGGTGATCGACCCGCCGTCGGCCGACGTGACCGCGCATGTCGTGGAGATGCTCGCCGCGCTCGGCCTGGAGCACGACGGGCACACCCGGCGCGGCATCGACTGGCTGCTGGGGGAACAGGAGGACAGCGGCGCCTGGTTCGGCCGCTGGGGTGTCAACTACATCTACGGCACCGGATCGGCCGTCCCCGCGCTGGCCGCGGCCGGGCTCGCCCCGGACCACCCGGCGATCCGCCGGGCCGTCGACTGGCTGCACGAGGTGCAGAACGCGGACGGCGGCTGGGGCGAGGACCTGCGGTCCTACTCCGAGCAGGAGTGGGTCGGCCGCGGGCACTCCACTCCCTCGCAGACCGCGTGGGCGCTGATGGCGCTGCTGTCGGCCGGCGAGCGGGACACCGAGTCGGTCGAGCGCGGGGTGCGCTGGCTGGCCGACACCCAGTTGGCGGACGGCTCGTGGGATGAGCCGTACTTCACCGGCACCGGCTTCCCGCGCGACTTCTCGATCAACTACCACCTGTACCGGATGGTCTTCCCGCTGACCGCGCTCGGCCGCTACGCCCGCTCCGAGCCCTTCGGTGCCGGCCACCCGGCGGCCTCGGCCGGCACGTCCGCCGTGAGCACGTCGGGCGGCGGCACGGCCGGCACCGGCATGCCCAGTTCCACCATCCCGAGCACCACCATCCCGAGCACCGGAAAGGGGGCCTAGTTCGTGGGCCGTCCCCGACCCCCGCTGACGGTGGTGTGCGCCCTGCCGATCGAGCGCTTCGCGCTGCGCAGGGGCACCGCCAGGAATACCGCGGAGTTCCCGGTCACCGTGCTGCGCACCGGCATGGGTCCGAAGAACGCGGAGCGGGTCGTCGCCCAGGCCCTGCAAGACCCGGCGATACACGGAGGTTCCGTCCTGACCACCGGCTTCTGCGCGGGGCTCGCCCCCGGCATGCGGCCGGGCGACGTCGTCGTCTCCGACGACGGGCACGAGAGCGCGACGCTGGCCGCCGCGCTCAAGGCCGTTCTCGCGGACCGGGGCCACACCGTGCACACCGGCACACTGGCGGAATCCGATCATGTCGTGCGGGGCGCCGAGCGCACCGCACTCGCGGCGACAGGTGCCATCGCCGTGGACATGGAGTCGGCCGCGATGCGCCGCGCCGCTCTCGCCGAGGGGGCGCACCGCATCGCGGCGGCCCGCGTCGTCGTCGACACGCCCGAGTTCGAACTCGTCCGTGTCGGAACGCTTCGCACCGGGATCATCGCATTCCGAGTGCTCAGAGATCTTGTTCCCGCCTTTCTCGATTGGCACCGCACTACCGCGCTCCCCTGGAGGTGAGCTAGATGGCCATGCCGCTCCGTCAGACCGTCCGCGTCGCGTCATACCTCTTCGAACAGAAAATGGTTAGGCGTCGCGAAAAGTTCCCGCTGATCGTCGAACTCGAACCGCTCTTCGCCTGCAACCTCAAATGCGAGGGCTGTGGCAAGATCCAACACCCGGCCGGGGTGCTGAAGCAGCGCATGCCGGTCGCCCAGGCGGTCGGGGCGGTGCTGGAGTCGGGTGCGCCGATGGTCTCCATCGCGGGTGGCGAGCCGCTCATGCACCCCCAGATCGACGAGATCGTCCGCCAGCTCGTCGCCCGTAAGAAATATGTATTCCTCTGCACCAACGCCCTGCTCATGCGCAAGAAGATGGACAAGTTCACACCGTCCCCTTACTTCGCGTTTACCGTTCACATTGACGGCCTGCGCGAGCGGCACGACGAATCGGTGGCCAAGGAAGGCACCTTCGACGAGGCCGTGGAGGCGATCAAGGAGGCCAAGCGGCGCGGCTTCCGGGTGACCACCAACTCCACCTTCTTCAACACGGACACCCCGCAGACGATCATCGAGGTGCTCAACTTCCTCAACGACGACCTCCAGGTCGACGAGATGATGCTCTCGCCCGCGTTCGCGTACGAGAAGGCGCCCGACCAGGACCACTTCCTCGGCGTCGAGCAGACCCGTGAGCTGTTCCGCAAGGCGTTCGGCGACGGCAACCGCAAGAAGTGGCGGCTCAACCACAGCCCGCTCTTCCTGGACTTCCTGGAGGGCAAGGCGGACTTCCCCTGCACCGCGTGGGCGATCCCCAACTACTCGCTCTTCGGCTGGCAGCGCCCCTGCTACCTGATGAGCGACGGCTACGTGGCCACGTACCAGAAGCTGATCGACGAGACCGACTGGGACAAGTACGGCCGCGGCAAGGACGAGCGCTGCGACAACTGCATGGCCCACTGCGGCTACGAGCCCACGGCCGTGCTGGCCACCATGGGCTCGCTGAAGGAGTCCATCCGCGCCGCCCGGGAGACCGTCGCGTCCAACCGCGCGAAGTGACCTCCTGGTGAAAGCGGGTACGAGCCACCGGCGACGGCATGGGCCGCGCCGGTGGCTCGTACCCGCACTGCCACCGGCCGGTCAGCGGCCGGCGATCCACCGCAATCCCGGCAGGAACGAGGTCCACACATGTCGATGCTGGAGAACATCAAAGGCCCGCGCGACCTGAAGGCACTGCCCGACGGCCGGCTGGACGAACTCGCCGCCGACATCCGCCACTTCCTCGTCGACGCGGTCGCCAGGACCGGCGGCCACCTCGGCCCCAACCTCGGCGTGGTGGAGCTGACGATCGCGCTGCACCGCGTCTTCGACTCACCCGCCGACCGCATCCTGTGGGACACCGGCCACCAGTCCTACGTGCACAAGCTGCTCACCGGCCGGCAGGACTTCTCCAAGCTCCGCACCAAGGGCGGCCTGTCCGGCTACCCGTCCCGCGCGGAGTCCGAGCACGACGTGATCGAGAACAGCCACGCCTCCACCGTGCTCGGCTGGGCCGACGGCCTGGCGAAGGCCAACGAGCTGCGCGGCAGCGACGACCGCGTGGTCGCGGTCATCGGCGACGGCGCGCTCACCGGCGGCATGGCGTGGGAGGCGCTGAACAACATCGCCGCCGCCCGGGACCGCCCCCTGATCATCGTCGTCAACGACAACGAGCGCTCCTACGCCCCCACCATCGGCGGCCTGGCCAACCACCTCGCCACCCTGCGCACCACCGACGGCTACGAGCGCTTCCTGTCCTGGGGCAAGCAGCTCCTGCAGCAGACGCCGGTGATCGGCCAGCCGCTCTACGAGTCGCTGCACGGCGCGAAGAAGGGCTTCAAGGACGCCTTCGCGCCGCAGGGCATGTTCGAGGACCTGGGGCTGAAGTACCTCGGCCCGATCGACGGCCACGACATCGACGCGGTGGAGTCCGCGCTGCGCCGCGCCCGCCGCTTCCACGGCCCGGTCCTGGTGCACTGCCTCACCGAGAAGGGCCGCGGGTACGCCGCCGCTGAGCAGGACGAGGCGGACCACTTCCACACCGTCGGCGCCATGGACCCGCTCACCTGCCGGCCGCTGACCCCCTCCCCGGGCCCGTCGTGGACCTCGGTGTTCGGCGAGGAGCTGGTGGCCATCGGTGCCGAGCGGCCCGACGTGGTCGCCATCACCGCGGCCATGCTCCAGCCGGTGGGCCTGGCGAAGTTCGCCGCGGCCTACCCGCACCGCGTCTTCGACGTCGGGATCGCCGAGCAGCACGCCGCGACCTCGGCCGCGGGCCTGGCCACCGGCGGGCTGCACCCGGTCGTCGCGGTCTACGCGACCTTCCTCAACCGCGCCTTCGACCAGGTGCTGATGGACGTCGCGCTGCACAAGTGCGGCGTCACCTTCGTGCTGGACCGGGCCGGGGTGACCGGGGTGGACGGCGCCTCGCACAACGGCATGTGGGACATGTCGATCCTCCAGGTGGTGCCCGGGCTGCGGATCGCCGCGCCGCGCGACGCGGACCAGTTGCGCGCGCAGTTGCGGGAGGCGGTCGCGGTGGACGACGCGCCCACCGTGGTGCGGTTCCCGAAGGAGACCGCGGGGGAGGAGGTGCCCGCGCTCGACCGGATCGGCGGCGTGGACATCCTGCACCGGCCGGCCGCGGGCCTGCGGCCCGACGTGCTGCTGGTCTCCGTCGGCGCGCTGGCCGGCACCTGCCTGTCGGTCGCCGAACTGCTCGCCGGGCGCGGCATCGGCGTCACCGTGGTCGATCCGCGCTGGGTCAAGCCGGTCGACCCCGCACTGGCCGAACTCGCCGCCGGGCACCGGATGGTGGCCGTCGTCGAGGACAACGGCCGTGCCGCGGGCGTCGGTTCGGCGATCGCCCAGGCGCTGCGCGACGCGTCCGTCGACGTGCCGCTGCGCGACTTCGGCATCCCCCCGCAGTTCCTCGCGCACGCCAAGCGGGGCGAGGTGCTGGCGGACATCGGGCTGACCCCGGCGGAGATCGCCGGGTCGGTGGGCGCGTCGTTCCTGCGGCTGGCCGCGCGCACCGGGCCGGGGGCGGTGGCGGAGAGCGGCACGGCGGCGTCAGCTTCGGCCGGCGCCGTACCCGGAACCGCGGCGGGCCCCCGCGCCGTACCCGTGCGCGCGGCGGGAACCGCGGCCAAAGACGCGGGCAGGACTGTCCCCGGGCAGGCCGACCCGGCCGGTTCCGACACCGCGAGACCGGCACATACTTCGGGTGGCAGCACCCCACGCACGCGAGGAGCAGGTGAACGATGACATCGTCCGACCCGATGCCGGACCCGGACAGCCCGGTCCCCGTCGCGCAGCCGAAGGGGTTCGACCTGGGCACCCTGCTCGCGGAGCGGGGCGGTGAGCGGTACGAACTGCACACCAAGCACCTGAACCACCAACTGCCGCGGATGCTGCGCACCATCGGCTTCGACAAGTACTACGAGCGGGCCGAGGGCGCGCACTTCTGGGACGCCGAGGGCAACGACTACCTGGACATGCTCGCCGGCTTCGGCGTGATGGGCGTCGGCCGCCACCACCCGGTGGTCCGCAAGGCGCTGCACGACGTGCTGGACGCGGGGCTGCCGGACCTGACCCGGTTCGACTGCCAGCCGCTGCCCGGGCTGCTCGCCGAGAAGCTGCTCGCCCACACCCCGCACCTGGACCGGGTGTTCTTCGGCAACAGCGGCACCGAGGCGGTGGAGACCGCGCTGAAGTTCGCCCGGTACGCCACCGGCAAGCCCCGGGTGCTGTACTGCAAGCACTCCTTCCACGGCCTGACCACCGGCTCGCTGTCGGTCAACGGCGAGGAGGGCTTCCAGGACGGCTTCGCGCCCCTGCTGCCCGACACCGAGGTCGAGGTCGGCGACCTCGACGCGCTGGCCCGCGAGCTCAAGCGCGGCGACGTGGCGGCGATGATCGTCGAGCCCATCCAGGGCCACGGCGTGCACATCCCCCCGGCCGGCTACCTGCGCTCCGCCCAGTCGCTGCTGCGCGCGCACAAGGCGCTGCTGATCTGCGACGAGGTGCAGACCGGCATCGGCCGCACCGGCCGCTTCTACGCCTACCAGCACGAGGAGGGCGTCGAGCCCGACCTGCTCACGGTGGCGAAGACGCTCTCCGGCGGTTACGTCCCGGTGGGCGCGACGCTCGGCAAGGACTGGATCTTCAAGAAGGTCTTCTCCTCGATGGACCGGGTGCTGGTGCACTCGGCCAGTTACGGCTCCAACGCGCAGGCCATGGTGGCCGGCCTGGCCACGCTGTCGGTGGTCGAGGACGAGCAACTGGTCGAGAACTCCCGGCGGATGGGCGACCTGCTGCGCACCCGGCTGGCCGCGCTCGTCGACGAGTACGAACTGCTCAAGGACGTCCGTGGCCGCGGGCTGATGGTCGCGGTCGAGTTCGGCCGGCCCAAGTCGCTGAAGCTGCGCAGCCGCTGGACGATGCTCCAGGCCGCGCGCAAGGGGCTGTTCGCCCAGATGGTGGTGGTGCCGCTGCTCCAGCGGCACCGCATCCTCACGCAGGTCTCCGGGGACCACATCGAGGTGATCAAGCTGATCCCGCCGCTCGTCGTCGACGAGGCGGACGTGGACCGCTTCGTGCAGGCGTTCACCGAGGTGATGGACGACGCGCACGGCGGGGGCGGGCTGATGTGGGACTTCGGCCGGACCCTGGTGAAGCAGGCGGTGGCCAACCGGTAGGCGGCTGCCGCGGCCCGGCGAGGTCACGACCCCGCGTCGTCACGACCCGCACCGCTTCTTCCACCCCGCGTCGCCCGGTGTCGGGCGCCGCGGGGTGGCGGTCTTCCGGGGGGCCGGTCAGTCCGTGAGGAGGCGGTCCCGCAGGCGCGCGCGGGCCGCGGGGGCGAGGGCGAGGCCCTCTTCGAGATAGCGGTCGACGGAGCCCCAGTGCTGCTCGATCGTGTCGAACGCGGCCCGCAGGTATTCGATCCGGGCCTCGAAGAGCGGGTCGAGCAGCTCGCGGACGGCCGGGTCGATCGCGGTGCCGGTGCTTCCGTCGCCGCGGACCACCTTGTAGCGGCGGTGCCGGGCGTTGCTCTCCAGGTAGTCCGCCTCGATCGCGGACCGCTCCACGCCGAGCGCGAGCAGGATGATCGCCATGGAGGTGCCGGCCCGGTCCTTGCCGGCCGCGCAGTGCAGCAGCGCGGGCACGGCGGCGCGGTCCGACGGCCCGGCCGCCGCGGCCGCCGCGGTCGTCACCGGCTGCCGGCCGTCCTGCGCGTCGTCGGACGGCCCGGCGAGCAGGGCGAGCATCCGGCCGTGCTCGGAGGTGCGTTCGAGGATGAGCTTGCGGTAGGACGCCTCCATCCGCTCCGCGCCCCTGCCGTCGCCGAGCGCGGCGTGCAGCGCGTCGAGGTCGCCGT
Source organism: Streptomyces sp. NPDC088194 (assembly GCF_040702025.1). NCBI lineage: Bacteria > Bacillati > Actinomycetota > Actinomycetes > Kitasatosporales > Streptomycetaceae > Streptomyces > Streptomyces sp. NPDC088194. The sequence goes on from NZ_JBFBIV010000085.1 coordinate 13,441, forward strand.
TGCGGACCGTCCGCCAGAAGTCCGCGTTCTGCGCGGGGTCGCTGAGCGGGATGTTGATGTTGCGGGTGCCGGGCAGCGTGACGTCGGGGCCTTCGAGCGCGATGTCGTCGCCGTTGCGGAAGTCGAAGACGGTGTGCAGCCCGAGCGAGGCGAGGAAGGCCGCGTCCTGCTCATCGGCGTGCGCGAGGTGGCCGCTGCGGAAGAGCACCCCCGGCCGTACCCGCCGGCCGTCGGCGGTGGGCAGCCCGCCCACGTCGCGGAAGTTGCGCACCCCGGTCAGCTGGGGTTCCGGGCCGGTCGCGGCGGACTGCCGCACTTCCTGCGTCACCGATGCTCCTTTTCCTCGTCCTTGCCATGCCATGAACTGCGCCTGTCGCGGCCGCACCGCGCCACCGCCGACGATACGGCAGCGCGGGCGAAGGCGTACCGAGCGGTATGTGTCGGGCCGTATTCCGTCCGCGGGCGGTCTTCTCCGGGCCGGACGGGTGGGATGAATCACGTGCCGTCAATCCGTCCTTACGGTCGCGTAGGTCACAGGCCGAGGAGAAAAATGGTCCGACGTGGCTGACGATACGCGGACAGATGACAACGGAGAGACCGACGAAGGACGCCCGGCGCAGGGGACGCCGACCGGCACGGCGACCGGCTTGGCGACCGGCACTGCGACCGGACCGGGCGGCGGACCGGGCCGGGTGCTCGCGCCGGCCACGGCCGGCTTCGGGTCCTACGCGGCGGTGGGGGACAGCTTCACGGAGGGCGTCGGCGACCCCGGGCCCGGCGAGGCGTTCGTGGGGTGGGCCGACCGGCTGGCGAAGCTGCTCGCCGAGCGCCGGGCCGGCGCGACCCCGCCCGGCGACTTCCGCTACGCCAACCTCGCGGTGCGCGGCCGGCTGCTGGACCGGATCATCGACGAGCAGGTGCCCCGGGCTGTCACGCTCGCGCCCGACCTGGTCACCTTCTGCGCCGGCGGCAACGACATCCTGCGCCCGGGCAGCGATCCCGACGCGCTCGCCGAGCGGTTCGAGGGCGCGGTCGCGCAGTTGCGCGCGGTGGTCGGCACGGTGATGGTCTGCACCGGCTTCGACACCCGCGGGGTGCCGGTGCTCGGCCTGCTGCGCGGCAAGATCGCGACGTACAACGCCCATGTCCGCGCGGTCGCCGACCGCTACGGCTGCCCGGTGCTGGACCTGTGGTCGCTGGCGGCCATCCACGACCGGCGGGCCTGGAGCGACGACCGGCTGCACCTGTCGTCCGCCGGCCATGTCCGGGTGGCGCTGCGGGCCGCCCAGGTGCTCGGCCTGGAGCCGCCGACCGACCCCGACCTGCCCTGGCCGCCCGAGCCGCGCCGGCTGCCCGCGCAGGTCCGCCGGGACAACATCCACTGGGCCCGCGAGTACCTGGTGCCGTGGATCGGCCGCCGGCTGCGCGGCGCGTCCTCAGGCGACGGTGTGCTGCCCAAGCGGCCGGAGCTGCTCCCGCTGGAACCGCGCCGCTAGGAGCCGGCGGGGGAGTCCGCGGTCAGGAACCGCGCGGCGGGGAGCCGCGCCGTCAGGGCTCGGCGGCCGGCCGGTGAACGTCGGTACGCCGGCCGAAACGCCGGCCGGTACGTCGCCCGATACGTCAATGGGGCGCGCGGTGTGCGGCCAGTTCGGCCCACACCACACGCCCCATGCCATCCGCTGCGGGATCGGAACCCCAGGCTGCCGCCAGCACGCTCACCAGCAGCAGTCCTCGCCCGCCCTCTTCGTCGGCAGTGGCCGCACACGGCATCGGGTCCCCCTCGCCGCGCCCCTGATCGGTCACTTCGAGTCGCACTGCCGAGCCGACGTCATGCAGTGCGCACGTGATCTTCTCGCTGTCGGTGTGCCGGACCGCGTTGGTGAACAGTTCGGTCACCACCAGTCCCGCGTCGTCCCTCAGCTCGGCGTCCGCGCCCCACTCCCGGAGGCGGGCCCGTATCCGTGCGCGGGCGGCCGCCACGGACGCGCTCAGCGCGGGCAGCCGGAAGACGTCCTGGTGCCCTGGGGCGCGGACGTCTGCCCGGCATTCGGGCCGGAGAGCGTGAGTTGAAAGGACCACCCCGTAACTATGGGGCCCGCGCTGGACACATGGCAAGGTCCGAACTGTAAATTACAGAATCGACAGAACATGCTGTTCCTGGCGCTGACGTCATGACACACTGCATGTCAGTCAAGGGAGTTGGAGGATGAGGCACGTGATGGACCCCCGGCCGGGTGGTGCCCCGACGGTCCTGCGCATGGTGCTCGGAAAACGCCTCCAGGACCTCCGCGAGAAGGCCGGTCTCAGTTTCGAGCAGGCCGGCCGTGCCCTTGATGTGACCCACGCCACGATCCGGCGGATGGAAAAGGCCGAAGTCGGGCTGAAGATCCCGTATGTCGAGAAGCTGCTCACCACCTACGGCGTCACCACCCCCGACGAGATCGGCGGCTTCCTCGCGCTGTGCCGCGAAGCCAACCGGCCGGGCTGGTGGCACAACTTCCGCGACGTGCTGCCCGAGTGGTTCAGCGCCTTCGTCAGCCTCGAAGGCGAGGCGTCGGTCATCCGCGCCTACGAGCCGCACTACGTCCCCGGACTGCTCCAGGTCCCCAGCTACGCCCAGGCCGTGCTGCGCGCCGGGCTGCCGAACGCCACCCCCGAGGAGATCGACCGGCTGGTCACGCTGCGGGTCGAGCGGCAGGCGCTGCTCAGCCGCGACGAGGCACCGCTGCTGTGGGTCGTGATGGACGAGACGGTGCTGCGCCGGCCGATCGGCGGCCGCGGCGTGATGCGCGAGCAACTGGGCGCCCTGATCGACGCCGCCGACCTGCCCAACGTGCGGCTGCAGGTGATCCCGTTCGCCGCGGGGCCGCACCCGGCCATGTACGGGCCGTTCCACATCTTCCGGTTCCAGCTCAAGGAGATCCCGGACATCGCCTACACGGAGAGTCTGGTGGGCGGCGCCTACTTCGACGACCGGGACGACGTGTCCACCTTCCTCGAAGCCCTCGACCGGATGTGCGCGCAGGCAGCGCCGGCACAGAGCACCAAAGCCATCCTCGATGGCATGCGCAAGGAGATCTGAACCATGGATCGCGTCACCAACGACACCATCTACAACGGAATGCCCGCCACGGAACTCGGCGCCGACGGCTGGCGAAAGCCGTGGAGCGGCGGCAACGGCGGCTCCTGCGTGGAGGCGAAGAGACTCAACGACGGCCGGGTGGCGCTGCGCCAGTCCACCGACCCCGAGGGCCCCGCGCTCATCTACACCAACCACGAGATCACCACGTTCATCCTGGGCGCCAAGTCCGGCGACGCGGACTTCCTGCTCGGATGACCGGGCCCTGCCGCCGGCCCGGCCGGCCCCGACCCCTCGACCAGGCAACGACCAAGCGGAGGACCGCGTGACCGAGCAGGGCTTTCCCGCCGGCGAGATCGACACCAGCCGCCCGCATCCGGCTCGGATGTACGACTACTACCTCGGTGGCAAGGACAACTACGAGGTGGACCGGGAAGCCGCCGACCGCATCGTCGACGCGGCCCCCGAGGTGGTCGTGGGAGCCCGCGCGAACCGGGACTTCCTCCAGCGGGCGGTGAGCTTCCTCGCGGAGCGCGGGGTGCGCCAGTTCATCGACATCGGCACCGGGATACCCACCTCGCCGAACACCCACGAGATCGCCCACTCCGTCGCCCCCGACGCGCGGATCGCCTACATCGACAACGATCCGATCGTCGCCACCCACGCCGGCGCCCGCCTGCTGGGCACCGGCAACACCGGCTTCTTCCTCGCCGACATGCGCGACCCGCAGACGATCCTGGGGCACCCCACCATCAGCGAGCTGATCGACTTCGACCAGCCCGTCGCGCTGATGCTGGTGTCGGTCCTGCACTTCGTCACCGACGAGGAGGACCCGCGCGGCATGGTGACCACGCTGGGCGAGGCGCTGCCGGACGGCAGCTACCTGGTGCTCTCGCACGCCACCGCCGACTTCCACGCCGAGAAGGCCGGCGAGGTGACGGCGGTGTACAAGAACGCCACCGCCGTGCTCACCCCGCGCAGCCACGCCGGAGTGCTGGAGTTCTTCGACGGGTACGACCTCGTCGAGCCCGGCCTGGTCCAGGTGAACCACTGGAAGCAGGAGGTGCCCGAGGACGAGCCGCCGGTCGGCGTCTACGGGGCCGTCGCCCGCAAGCGGTGAGTGACCGCGGCTGAGTACCGCCGCTCTCGAACAGGGGCCCTGCCGGGGCGCCCGGCCGGTGTCAGGGGAAGGACGCGCCCGGGACGCCATCCGGCGGGGCCCCACACCTGTCCGCACATCCGCGGGCGGGCCCGCCCGCCCGCCGGTCCGCGTGCGCCATGTCCGCCCGCGTCAGTGCGGCGTCTCGATCGAGACGGTCACGTCGTCCAGCGACGCGGCGAAGTCCGCGCCCAGCGCGCGGGACGGCGTCTGGAAGCCCGCGGCCAGATCGGGCAGCCGCTGCACGATCCGCAGCACCGCGTCGCTCGTGATCCGGTACGGGTTCGGGCCGGTCAGCGTGGCGGTCGCCTTGTTGCCCGCCGCGTCGGTGGCCTGCCCCCACACCTCGCTGCGGGTGCCGGCCAGCCGCCGCTCGCCCGGCCCCCGCACCACCAGCCCCACCGCACCCGAGACCGCGCGGCGCAGCGGCCCGAGCCGCACCGCACGGGAGGCGGCCACCACGGCCTGCGGCATCGCGGTGTACGTGGTGATGTCGGGGATGCCGGTCGAGTGGTAGGCGGTGCTCACATCGCCCCACGGGATCGACACCACCGTGCGGGCGCCCGAGGGGAAGGCGGCGCGCACCTGGCGGGAGCCCAGCGGCACCGAACGGATCTCGCCACCGCTGCGGATACGGCCGCCGTCGGGCGCGCCCTCCACCAGGGTGCGGGCGGTGCCGGGGCTGGGGCCGCCGCCGAGCAGGAACGCCAGGTCGAGCTGGGTGGCGTCCGGCAGCCTGGCCGCGAGCAGCGCCGCCACGCAGTCGGTCGGCACCACGTCGAAGCCGGCGCCCGGCAGCAGGGTGATCCCGGCCGCCTCCGCGCGGGTGCCGAGCGCGCGCAGCGACTCGAACACGTCGATCTCGCCGGTGATGTCCAGGTAGGGCGTCCGCGTCTCCACGCACGCGTGCGCCATCGGCAGCGCGGTACGGGTGAACGGCCCCGCGCAGTGCGCCACCGCCGTCACGTCCTTCAGCCCGCGGCGGATGGCGGTCGGCTCGGAAAGGTCGAACACCCGGTGCTCCAGACCGAGTTCGGCGGCGAACGGGACCAGCTTGGCGGCGTTGCGACCGGCCAGCACGGGGCGCTGGCCCTGCGCGACGGCACGGCGGGCGATCAGGCGACCGGTGTACCCGGTGGCCCCGTACAACAGCCAGGTCATGGAGTGCGATCCTTCCGCGGCGGTGCTACGAGAGCTGACCGGAACCGTACACGCGCGGTCCGTCAGGCCGCTATTCAGTAGGCGGGGGGCGGCCGACGTGCGAGGCTTGGGTCATGACCGACGCAAAGCAGGCGGCCGACGCGGCCGCCGACAGCAGTTCGCTGGATGCGGAAGCGGCCGCACCGGCCGATTCCGCGGAACCGGAAGGGGAGAACCCGGCCGCACCCGCCGAGGACGACGTGAAGCGCAAGTTCCGTGAGGCGCTGGCACGCAAGCAGGGCGGGCGCGGCGGAGGCGGCACCGCGGGGACCGGACCGGACCAGTCCAAGGTCCACGGCGCCCACGGCCGCGCGGGCGGAGCACGCGAGTTCCGCCGCAAGTCGGGGTGACCTGACCCTCCGGGGTGCCCCCGTCCGCCGGTTGAGGGACCACCCGCCGGCGGGGGGGTCCTCGCGCGGTTCCCCGCGCCCCTTGAGGTTGCCCTCCTTCCGCGGAAGCAGCCGTACATACTCAGGGGCGCGGGGAAACTCCCGCCAGGGGGGTACCCCCAGCGCGCGGCGGGCCACCGGACTGGTGGCCGGAACGCGACCGAAACCGAGACGGCGGGGGCCCAGGCGGCTGTATAGGGTCGAACGGTGACCATGAACCCGCTGCTGAGCCCGAGCCCGCTGCCCTACGGCCTGCCCGCCTTCGCCGGGTTGGACGACGCCCACTACCTCCCGGCGTTCAAGCGGGCCATCGCGGAGCACACCGCCGAGGTCGAACGGATCGCGGCGGACCCCGAACCCCCCACCTTCGCCAACACGCTGGAGGCGATGGAGCGTTCGGGCGAACTGCTCGCACGGGTGGGCGCGGTCTACAGCAACCAGGCGTCCGCACACGTCACCGACGGCCTGCGGGAGATCGAGTCCGAGGTCAGCGCGATGACGTCCGCGCACCGCGACGAGGTGTACCTGAACGCGCAGCTCTACGCGCGGATCAAGGCGCTGTACGAGACACGCGACTCCCTCGGCCTGGACCCGGAGTCGCTGCGGCTGCTGGAGCGGTACCGTATCGCCTTCGTACGTGCCGGGGCGGAACTGTCGCAGGAGGGCCGGGAGCGGCTGCGCGCGCTGAACGCGCGGATCGCGGCCGCGAGCACCGAGTTCGGCCAGAACGTGCTGGCCGCCAGCAAGGACGGCGCCCTGGTGCTGGACGACCCCGCGCAGCTGTCCGGCCTGTCGCCGGACGCGGTCGCGGCCGCCGCGGCGAACGCCCGCGAGCTGGGCCACGACGGCAAGTGGGTGCTGAGCCTGCGGAACTTCACCAACCAGCTCGAACTCGCCGTTCTCGACGACCGCGAGGTCCGGCGCCGCCTCCTGGCCGCCGCCATGGACCGCGCGCAGGACACCAACGGCCCGCTCGCGGTCACCCTGGCCACCCTGCGCGCCGAGCGGGCCGCGCTGCTGGGCTACGACAGCCACGCCGCGTACACCGTCGCCGACACCACCGCCGGCAGCACCGAGGCCGTGACCGCCCTGCTGGAGCGCCTGGTGCCGCCCGCCGTGGCCAACGCCCGCCGTGAGGCCGACGCGCTCGCCGAGACCGCCGGCGGACCGATCGAGGCATGGGACTGGGCGTACTGGTCGGAGAAGGTCCGCAAGGAGCGCCACTCCATCGACCAGGCGGCGCTGCGCCCGTACCTCGAACTGGAGTCGGTGCTGCGCGACGGCGTCTTCCACGCCGCCCACGAGGTCTACGGGATCACCGTCACCGAGCGGCCCGACCTGGTCGGCTACCACCCCGACGTCCGGACCTTCGAGGTCTTCGACGCCGACGGCAGCGGGCTCGGGCTGTTCCTGATCGACTTCTTCGCCCGGCCGACGAAGCGCGGCGGCGCCTGGATGAACGCGCTGGTCCCGCAGTCCCGGCTGCTCGGCCGGCAGCCGGTGATCGTCAACAACCACAACATCGCCAAGCCCGCGCCCGGCGAGCCCGCGCTGCTGACGTTCAGTCAGGTCGACACGCTCTTCCACGAGTTCGGGCACGCCCTGCACGGGCTCTTCTCCGACGTGCGGTACCCCTACTTCTCCGGAACCGCGGTGCCGCGCGACTTCGTGGAGTACCCGTCGCAGGTCAACGAGATGTGGTCGACCTGGCCCGAGGTGCTGGCCCGGTACGCGCGCCACCACGAGACCGGCGAGCCGATGCCCGACGGCATGGTGGCGCGGATGCTGGAGGCCGCACGGTTCGGCGAGGGATTCGCGACCGTCGAGTACCTCGCGGCGGCGCTGCTGGACTGGGCGTGGCACTCGCTGCCGGCCGGCAGCGATCCGGGCGACCCGCTGGAGTTCGAGGCGCGCGCCCTGGCGGCGGCCGGGATCGACCTGCCGGCGATCCCGCCGCGCTACCGCACCACCTACTTCACGCACATCTTCGGCAGCGACTACAGCGCCGGCTACTACTCCTACATCTGGAGCGAGGTGCTGGACGCCGACACCGTCGACTGGTTCGAGACCCACGGCGGCATGCGGCGCGCCAACGGTGAGATCTTCCGCCGCGAGTTGCTCGCGAAGGGGGGGAGCAAGGACCCGATGGCGGCGTTCGCCGTGGTGCGCGGCCGCGCACCACGGGTCGAGCCGCTCCTCTCCCGCCGCGGCCTGCGGTAGCCGGCGCCCACGGCGGGCGGGCGCGGGCGGTCGGGGCGGTGGGCCGCGCCTGGGCCGTGTGGTGGAAGTGGCGCCGTCCGCCCGAAGGGAGGGGCCCGTGGCGTCCGGTGTGTGCGATCGCAAGGCGGAGGGTTGTCCTCGTAGTGGGCCTACTCCTACAAGCCCGACAAGGAAGCGAGCGTGCCTGCCGGGCGCCACGGGACGGGGGCGCCTCCCTCGCCGAAGGCAGGGGGACGGACTTCCCCGACATGGCCTGGGGGTCAGTTCGGGGCGTTCATCAGGTCGATGACGTAGGCGTCCAGCCGCGCGTCCGCCGCCTGCGTGGTCAGATCCGCCCGGCCCGCCTGCCGCCAGGGCCGAGCGGTGTCGCGCAGGTCGCCGGCGAAGGCCAGCGCGTCCAGCAATCGCCAGTAGCGCCGTTCCGGTGCGGTGGCGGCGAGCGTGCCGCCGGCCGCCTCGTACTCCGCCGCGAACCGCCCGCCCCACGAAGAGCCGTGCAGCAGCGCCAGGTTGGTGGAGCAGTGCGCCACGTCGAGGTCCGCCGGGCCCCATGAGGTCTGCACCCAGTCGACGACACCGGTGATCCGCGGGCGCGGGCCCGCCAGGTCGAACAGGACGTTGCCGGGGTGGAAGTCGCGGTGCAGGAACCGTCCCGCGAAGGGCGGCGCGGGTTTCCCGATCACGTCGATCGCGGCGGACCATGCCGCCGGGTCGGCGCTCTCCGGCCGGACGACGGTGTCGGCGGTCGTCCACGCCTCGTACGCGGGCGGGCGCCGCGCGGGCCGCACCGCGTGGATCGCCACGAGCGCGCGGGCCAGCAGCCGGACGCGTGCCTCCAGCTCCTCGTCGTCGAAGACCGTCCGGCCGGGCAGATGCGTCATGAGCAGCGACGGGTACTCGCACCTCGCGGCGGCCGGGTCGGCGGCGACCAGCGCGGGCGCCGGCACACCGCGGCCCGCGAGCGCATCGGGCGCATCGGGCGCGCCGAGCACGTCGAGAGCGTCGGCCTCACGGCCGAGCAGGTCCTCGGCGTGCTCGACGAAGAACGGATGCGTGAAGGTCCGCAGCACCAGGTGCCGCACGCCGCCTGCCGGTCCGCTGACCGTCAGCCGCCGCATCTCCGCGCTGATGCCGCCGTGCAGCGGCTCGGCCCCGGTGATCCTCTCGCCGGGCCGCAGGTGCCGCCCGGCCCAGGCGAGCGTGCGCGGCCGTATCGCCCCGCCGTCGACGGTCATCGCCGGGCGGCTACGCGTCCGCGACCTGGTCCCGCTGGGCCGGGGCGGGGGGCGGCCACGGGGTCCAGCCGGTCTCGGGGGTGACGGCGACCTCGCGCCACCAGGGGAAGGCGGCCGGGGCGGTGACGGGTTCGAAGGGCTGCCCGACGAGCGGGGTGACGGCCTGCACGCCGGAGCGGTGGGCGGCGTCGAGGGTGCCCTCGCCGGGGTCGGACCAGGCGTGCGGGGCGAGGTTGAAGGTCCCCCAGTGGATGGGCAGCATCACGCCGTGCGAGGTGCCGCCGGACAGGTCGAGGTGGGTGCGGACGCCCTCGGCGGGAGTCATGTGGATGTCCGGCCAGAACTCGCTGTACGCGCCGATCTGGATCATGGTGGCGTCGAACGGGCCGTGCAGCTGGGCGATGTCGGCGAAACCGGGGAAGTAGCCGGTGTCGCCGCTGTGGTAGATCCGGTGGATGTCGTCGGTGACGACCCAGGAGGCCCACAGGGTCTGCTGCCGGCCGCGCAGGCCGCGCCCGCAGAAGTGCCGCGCCGGGGTGGCGGTCAGGGTCAGCCCGGCCACCTGGGTGGACTCGTGCCAGTCCAACTCGCGCAGCCGGTCCGCCGGCACCCCCCAGTGCTCCAGGTGCGAGCCGACGCCCAGCGGCACCACGAAGACCGCGCCGCCGCGGATCAGCGCGATGATCGTCGGCATGTCGAGGTGGTCGTAGTGGTCGTGGGAGATCACCACGGCGTCGATACCGGTCAGCGACTCGACCGGCACGGGCGTGGGGTGCACCCGCTTGGGCCCGGCGAACGCGAACGGCGAGCACCGCTCGCCCCACACCGGGTCGAAGAGCACCCGCCGGCCGCCGATCTCGGCGAGCACCGAGGAGTGGCCCATCCACGTCAGCCGCAGGCCCGAGGCCGGCGGCTTGGCGAGGTCGGCGAGCGTGGTGGGGTGCAGCGGGACCGGCCGGGCCGGCTTGCGGGCCAGCCGCGCGTCCTTGCGGAGGTTGGCCGGCAGCGCCTTCAGCATGCCGCCGCTGGGGGTGGTGCGGGCGCCGACCGGGTTCACGAAGGCCCCGTCGGCGTAGTGGGGTGAGGCGAGGATGCGCTCCAGCCGCGCGCCCGCGGGGTCCGCGCCGAAGGGTGCGGGCCGCAGCTTCACGAGGTGGGACGGCTGTCGGCGGGCGCCGGTCACGGCTCCTCCTGGCGATCGTCGGGCGGCGGGGTATCCGCCGCTTCCATTATGCGGGGCGGTCGCGGAACCGCTCCGGTGAACGCGATGAGCTCTCGATCACCCGAAGGCGACCACCAGTTGGTCCCGAACCGGAACGTAGCCCAGCCGCCGGTAGACGTGGTTGCTCACCGGGTTGGCCAGATCGGTGAAGAGCACGACGTCACGCGCCCCGGTGTCCAGCGCGGCCCGCGACACCGCCGCGGTGACGGCTCCCGCGTAGCCGCGCCCGCGCAGCGCGGCCGGGGTGTAGACGGCGACCACCCGGACCGCGCCGTCCTCCGGCGACGTCATGCCCGCCATCGCGACGGGCTCGCCGTCCACCTCCCACAGGACGCGGCCGCCGAACCGGAGGGCGTCGGCCACCACCCGCTCCGCACCCGGCATGGGCTCGCCGATGTCCCGGGCGAACTCCTGGTGCCAGCGCAGCAGCAGGCCGAGGTCCCGCTCTTCGGCGACCCGGGCCCGGCCGGGCGGCGCGGGGCTGCGCGGGGTCAGGGCGCCGAGCCGGTGCAGCCGCTGCTCGCGCACCACCCGCGGCGCCGCGCCGGTCCGCTCCCGCCACGCCTCACCGAACGCCCGGACCGCGTCCGCGTCCCCGCGCGCCCCGTCCAGCGGGCCCTCCCACCCGGCGGCCAGCTCGCGGGAGGACTGCCGGGTGCCGGGCGCGAGCAGCGGCGGATACGGCGGGGTGCGCAGGAACGCGGCCTGCACCGCCCCCTCGTCGCCGGTCCGCCACCAGCCGAACACCGGCGGCTGCGCTCCGTACGCGTCGGGGCCCCGCCGGCGCAGCGTCCCGCAGACCGTCCGCAGCACGTTGGTCTCCAGCGGGTGCCGGTCCAGGAAACCGCCGGCCGCGGCGGTGAACTCCGCCACCGACGGTGTGAACGTCCATCCCATCGCCCCATCCTGTCCCCACCGGCCGGATTTACGCACCGGGAATTCCGCGCGATGACCGGGCAGGCTGCCGGCGTACGGCTCGCCGGCTCCCGTGCCGCGTCCGCGGCCAGGCACGGGCCCCCGGGGGCCGGGTCCGCGTTGCCCCGGCCTACGCTCCGGCCTCCTCGTCCGCCAACTCCTGCCCGTCCGCCATCTCCTGCTCGTCCACCGCGTCGGCGAGCCGCTCCAGCGTCCGCTCCATGCCGCTCACCCAGACCTGCCCGCCCTGCATCCCGTCCCGCTCGTCGGCCGGGGCACGGGAGCAGTCGTACGCCTCGGTGACCAGGGTGGACCCGGGGCCGGCGGGGGACAGGGTGTAGATCCAGCGATGGCCCCAGCGGCTGCCCGGCAGGCCGTGTCCGGGGTGGCCGCGGCCCGCCTCGGGCTCCCAGGCGATACGCCGGTCCTGTTCGTACTCGACGACGTGGTTGTTCATCTCGTAGTGGCCGTGCTCCGAGTAGTACATGCGCATCACGAAGACGTCGCCGACGCGGGAGACGGGCGTCTCGGTGACCGCGCCGCGCAGCATGCCGGAGCCGTCGAGGTCGGTGTGCCGGGTGGGGTTGGCCAGGACCCGGAAGACGGCCGCCGGCGGGGCGGGAACCACCCGCGACACCGTCACGGGTTCGTACGGGGACTCGTCGGTCATGGGGTGCACCTCCTGCCGCCGAGCGTAGGGGCGGGCACTGACAATCGGACGCGGCCGCGCCCGGCGGCGTGGAGGCGTGCCGGAGGCGTTACGACGTGGCGCGGCCGAGGTACGTCAGCGGCCCCGCGTCCGGGACCGGGATCTCGTGGAAGCCGAGCCGGTCGTAGAACGCGCGGGCGGAGGTGTTGGTGCTGAGCATGCCGAGGTGCACCGCCGGGACCCCCTTCGCCGCGAGCGCGGCCAGGTACGCGGTCATCAGGGCGCGGCCGTGCCCGGACCGCTGCGCCCGGGGGAGCAGGTCGATGTGCAGGTGGGCGGGGTAGGAGGCGAGCGCGGGCACCACCATCCGCTCGGGGAGGTGCAGCAGCACGGCCATCGACTCGGCGGGCGTGCCGGGTTCGCCCGCCGGCGCGGGCCAGCGGCCGGCCACGGACGGCAGCCACTCCGCGCGGAACCGCTCGACGAACCGCGCGGTGTCGCCGGTGCCGACGATGTAGCCGACCGCCTGCCCGCTGCCGTCGTCCACCACGAAGGTGAGGTCGGGTTCGAGCACGGCGTACGGCGCCGCGAAGATCGCGCCGACCAGGTCGCGGTCGGGCTCGGCGTAGGACGCGGAGGCGTCCTGACCCGCGTCGGCGGTGCGCAGGCAGATGTCGTACAGCGCGGCCAGGTCGGCGGGGCGGTACGGGCGGACGAAGGGGGTGGTGCCGGTCACGGGTGCTCCGGATCGTCGATGTCGGGGTGAGTGTCGGGGGTAGGTGGCGGGATCGGTGTCGGGCTTGATGGCGGGCTTGATGGCGGGCTTGATGGCGGGGCCGGTGGCCCGGTCGGGGAGAGGGCGGCCGGCCGGTCAGAAGGGGGGCCGCGGGCCGGCCGGGTGGCCGGCCCGCAGCGTGCCGAAGGTGAAGGAGAACGCGGCCGGGGCGGCGGCCAGCCGGAACTCCGGCAGCGCCTCGGGCCCGCAGGCGCCGCTGCCCACCCCGTGCAGCCCGTGGTCCAGGTGCACCCAGATCAGGTCGCCGCGCTTCAGCTCGTTCGTGTGCTCGGCCGCCGCCAGCTCCTCGGTGCTCCACGGCCGGGCGGTGAACCAGAACGGTGGCGCACCGGTCACCCGCAGCCCCGAGCCGTCGGCCCGGCGCAGCTCCGCCCACCGAACGTCGGCGCGGGCGCCGTTCTCCTGCGGCCGCACGTAAGGCGTCTGGAGGCCGTCGACGGTCGAGCGGTGCCGGCCCAGCCGGGACGCCTCGCGGGTGTCGGGGTACGCCTCGCCGGGCCCACCGCCGTACCACTCGACGGTGTCGAGCGTGGGGCACAGCCCGAGCCGTATGCCGAGCCGGGGCAGCGGCAGCGTCCAGGGGCCCTCCGGGGTGACCTCGATGTCCAGGGCGAGCCGGTCGCCGGCCGCCGTCCAGCGGTAGACGGTGCGCAGCCCCAGGTCCGAGGCGGCCGGCGCGACCCGGGTGGTGACGGTCAACGCGTCCTGGCCGGGGGCCACTTCGTCGATCCGGTGCCGCATCCGGTCCAACCCGGCTTCCCGCCAACGGCGTTCGAGCTGTCCTTCCGGATACCAGTCCGCCCCGCGGTCGTTGTCGATCGGCGCCCGCCACACGTCCAGCCGGGGGCCGTCCACCACCGCGCCGTCCAGGTAGCGCAGGGTGCCGTCGGCCGCGTCGAACATGCCGGGGCCGAGCATGATCAGCCCGCCCTCGACCCGCCGCGGGGCGTGCGGTGCGCCGGGCAACGGGCCGGCCGGCACGGCCGGTCGGCCCACCTCGAACTGGGCCCACGCCACTTCGTGGCCGGACGGCGCCCACGCGGTGTCCTCGGCGAGCACCGCCCGCACCGTCCAGCACGCCTCGCCGTCCACCGCGGTCCGCGGCGCGCGCGGCAGCGCCACCTCGGCGCTCGCCCCCGGCGCCAGCGCGGGCACCTCAAGCCGTCCCTCGGCGGCGAGTTCGCCCTCCACCTCGTACGCCCAGTGGAAGGCCAGTCCCGAAACGTCCGCGAAGTCATGGCGGTTGGTGACGTTCAGCAGGCCGCGCGCCAGATCCGCGGCGAAGCCGACCGGCTGCACCACCTTCTTGTACTCGACCAGCCCGGGGGAGGGCGTGCGGTCGGGGAAGACCAGCCCGTCGCAGACGAAGTTGCCGTCGTGCAACTCCTCGCCGAAGTCCCCGCCGTAGGCGAAGTACGCGCCGCCGTCCGCGGTCCTGCGGCGCAGCCCGTGGTCGATCCACTCCCACACGAAGCCGCCCTGGCAGCGTTCGTACGTCTCGAAGATCCGCTGGTACTCGCTGAGTCCGCCCGGGCCGTTGCCCATCGCGTGGGCGTACTCGCACAGGATGAACGGCATCGCGCGCCGGCGCCGGTCCGACTCGGCGTCCAGGAGCGGGGGTTCGGCGCGGCGGCCGATCGTCTCGCTCTCCTCGTGGTTGGCGTACATCCGGGAGTAGACGTCGACGTCCGCGCAGGACTGGTCGCCCTCGTAGTGGATCGGGCGGGCCGGGTCGCGCCGCCTGATCCAGTCGGCCATCGCGGACAGCCCGCGCCCGGTGCCGCATTCGTTGCCCAGCGACCACATCACCACCGCGGGGTGGTTCTTGTCGCGCTCGACCATCCGGGCGGCCCGGTCCAGCAGGGCCGGGGTCCACCGCTCGTCGTCCACCGGGTTGCGGCGCCAGTCGACCTCGGAGAAGCCGTGCGTCTCCAGGTCGCACTCGTCGACCACCCACATCCCCAACTCGTCGCACAGGTCGAGGAACGCCGGGTGCGGCGGGTAGTGGCTGGTGCGGACCGCGTTGACGTTGTGCCGCTTCATCAGCAGCAGGTCCCGGCGCATCGTCTCCAGGTCCACCGCCCGGCCGTGGTCCGGGTCGAACTCGTGCCGGTTCACCCCGCGGAACAGCACGCGCCGCCCGTTCACCTTCAGCACGCCGTCCTCGACGCGGACCGTGCGGAAGCCGATCCGCAGCGGCACCCGTTCGCCCTCGGTGGCCAACTCCGCGTCGTACAGCCGCGGTACCTCCGCCGACCACGGCTCCACCGGCACCACCGCGGTCTCGCCGGTCGCGATGTCCAGGCCCAACTCCGGTACGGTCACGGTCCCCTGGGGATCGCAGTCGACCCGCAGCGAGCCGTTGCCGGTCAGGTGGTCGTAGTCGCAGTGCACGAAGAAGTCCGTGACGGCGCCCTCGGGACGTTCGATCAGCGTGACATCGCGGAAGATGCCCGGCAGCCACCACATGTCCTGGTCCTCCAGGTAGCTGCCCGAGGACCACTGGTGCACCCGCACCGCCAGCACGTTCCCGCGCGGCCGCAGCACCTCGCCGACCTCGAACTCCACCGGCAGCCGGCTGCCCTTGAAGGTGCCCAGCTCCTCGCCGTTGAGCCAGACCCGGGCGCAGGAGTCCACCCCGTCGAAGCGCAGCACCGCCGCGCCGCCCGGCCAGTCGCCCGGCAGGTCGAAGCCGCGCAGGTGGTCCCCGGTGGGGTTCTCGGTGGGCACCCGCGGCGGGTCGATCGGAAAGGGGTAGCGGACGTCGGTGTACGCGGGCCGGCCGTAGTCGTGGTCCTGGCCGTGGCCCTGGAGCGGCCAGTGCGAGGGCACCGGCAGCACGTCCCAGCGCGAGGCGTCGAAGCCGGGGCGGGCGAACGATTCGTCCGACCCGTCCGCCGTCGCCGACAGCCGGAACCGCCATGCCCCGCCCAGGTTCACCCGGCGCGCGTCGGACACCCCCGTCCACGCCCGCGGCGGGAGCGCTCCCGTTCCCGGCCCCATGTCCTCGTAATACGGAAGCGGCCCGGACGGCGCCTCGTGCATGGTGCGGCTCCTCATGGTCCCGTCGAACGAATGTACCTGCCTGCGACGACGATTCTTCGCCAGCGGGGAGGGGCGGCGCCAGCGCTCACGCGGACGGATTCGGGGGATTCACGAGTGACGGGCGGGGCAAGGCGGTTCACGCACTCACGCGCGGCTCGGGCATACCCACGCACGGCTCACGCGCACCCACGCACGGCTCAAGCACCCGCGCACGGCTCGGCTCACGCCTCCACGCGCAGCACCGTCTTCCCTTTCGCGGCACCGGACTTGATGTCCTCGTGCACCTTCGCGATGTTCTCCCACGACTCGACGCGCCAGACCGGCACGGTCAACGTGCCCGCGGCGACGGCGTCGGCGACCGTCTGCGGGGCGTCCAGGCGGAAGACGGTGCCCTCGCGGCCGCTGGCCCGGACGCCGAACTCCGCGGCGTTGCCGAAGTCGGTGACCGTCACCACGTGCGAGGGATCGCCGCCCGCGATCGCGATCAGCTCGGGGAGTTGGCCGCCGGGGCCGATGTCCAGGACCCGGTCGACGCCGCCGGGGGCCAGGGCGCGCACGCGGTCCGCGAGGCCGTCGCCGTACCCGGTGACCTTCGCGCCGAGTTCGCGCATCGCCGCGGCCTTCTCGGCGCCCGATGTCACGATGACCTCCGCGCCGCGGCCCACCGCGATCTGCGCGGCGAGCCGCCCGACGGCGCCGCTGCCCCCGTTGACGAACAGGGTGTGCCCCTCGGCCACGCCGAGTTCGTCGAGGGTGCGGATCGCGGTCTCGGCGAGCATCGGGATGGCCGCCGCCTGCTCGAACGACATGGTGTCCGGGATGTTGGCCCAGTGGTCCAGCACCGCGAACTGCGCCGCGCCGGCGGTGGCGCCGCCGAACATCAGGTTCCCGAAGACCCGGTCGCCGACGGCGGTGCCCGCGACGCCCTCGCCGGCCCGCGTGACGACGCCGGCGGCCTCGAAGCCGGTCCCCTGCGGCAGGGACCCGCCCAGGGCGCCCTCGCGGACGAACCAGTCGGCGGGGTTGGTGCCGCACGCGCGCACCTCGATCAGAACCTGGCCGGGGCCGGGGACGGGTGTCTCGGTCTCCACGAACCGCAGCACCTCGGGTCCGCCGAACTCGTCGATCTGTACCGCTCGCATGGGCACTCCACTCCGATGACGTGATGACACTTGATGTCATCACAACGATAACACCAAGTGTCATCGGGTAGGGTGAAGGCATGCCGAGATGGGAGCCGGACGCCCGGCAGCGCCTGGAGACAGCCGCGCTGGAGCTGTTCGCCGAGCGCGGCTACGACGGCACGACCGTCGCGGACATCGCGGAGCGCGCGGGCCTGATGAAGCGGTCGTTCTTCCGCTACTTCCGCGACAAGCGGGAAGTCCTCTTCGGCGGCACCGACGGGCTGGTCGCCCGGCTACGGGCGGGGGTGGGCGACGCCCCGGCCGGCGACCCGCCGTGGCAGGTGCTCCTCGGCGCCCTCGCCGGCTCCGCCTCCCTCTTCCCGGCGGACCGCTCCCTCGCCCACCGGCGGCAGAGCGTCATCGCCGCCAACCCCGAACTGCGGGAGCGGGAAGTCCTCAAGGTGGCGGTCCTTGAGGACGTGCTCAGGGACCTGCTCGCCGAACGAGGCGTCCCCCCGCGGCAGGCGGCCTACCTGGTGCGGCTCGCCCTGACCGTCTACGAGCAGGCGTTCACCCAGTGGATGGAGCCCGGCGCCCGCGCCACCTTCGAACGCTGCGTGGCCGACGCCGACGCCGAACTCCAACGGGCCCTGTCCACCCGCCACTTCGCGTAGCACGGTTCTTGCTGATCGTCGGATCGTCGGTTCGGCCGTGCCGTGCCGTGCCGTGCAGTGCAGTGTGGTGCCGTCCCGTCCCGAACCGGTCCCGTGTCAGGGGGCGGCGCGGCCCCCGGCGCACAGCGCGTGGTCGATCAGCGCGCTCCCCGCGTTCTCCTGCTGGGAGATGTGCTCCTGGGAGTCGCCGAGCGCCTCGGACATGGAGACCACCGCGCTGCGCCGGCCGTCGCCGGTGACGCCGTTGAGGGTGATGTAACCGCCGTCCCCACCCTCATGGCTCCAGTACGTTCCCCCGCAGCTCAGGGGTCGCTCCACCAGCCCCAGCCCGTACCGTCCGCCGGGCCACATCGATCGCCAGTCCGCGCTGACCGGGACGGTCCGCTTCATCTCGGCCAACTGCCGCGCCGGGAGCAGCCGGCCCGAGAGCAGCGCGCGGAAGAAGGTGTTCTCGTCCCGCGTGGTCGAGACGAACGCGAGGATCTCGTGCTCCACCGGTACCTGGTAGGTGACGTCCACCCGGGAACCGGGCCCGAAGAACTGGTAGGCCCGGGCGTGCGGATCGGGCAGTGTCGGCGAGACGCCCGTCCACCGGGTCCGGTCGAGGCCGAGCGGGCGCAGGACGCGGTCCTCGATCTGCCGATGGGCGGGTTGGCCGGTGACCTTCTGGATGATCATGCCGAGCAGGACGTAGCCGGTGTTGGAGTACTGCCAGCCCCCACCGGGCGGGAAGTCCGGCGGGTGGGCCATGGCGCGCGCCACCAACTGCGCCGAGCTGTAGACGTCGTCGCGCTGCTGGACGTACTCCTCCGGCGTGGTGTAGCCGGGCAGGTCGTCGTGGATGCCGCTGGTGTGCTGGAGCAGTTGGCGGACGGTGATCCGGCTGCCGTCGTTGCCGTTGCCCCGCACCACGCCCGGCAGCCAGTGGTCCACCGTGTCGTCCAGGGAGATCCTGTGCTCGGCCTCCAGTTGGAGGACCACGGTGGCGACCAGCGTCTTGGAGGTGCTGGCCATGCGGAAGTAGCCGTCGGAGGGCACCGGGCGGCCGGTGTCCAGGTCGGCGGTGCCGCTGGTGGCGACCGTCGCCCGGCCGTCGGGCGCGACCACGCGGGCCTGCACACCGCTGACGCCGAGGGCGTGGATCGCCTCGGTGTCCTGCCGGAGCCGCTCGGCGGGGGAGGCGCCGGCGGTCTGCGCGGAGGCGGTGGCCACCTCGGCGGCGAGCAGCGCGGCGACGCCGACCGCCACGGCGAGGTGCTTGCGTAAAGTCCAGGTCATGCCCGGACGCTACGTCGCGCGCCGACGGGGCACGATCGGGCCAGTCCCATGATCGGACCGGGGGATATCCCCCGGCGCGGGCCGCCGAGGACCGGCAGCGCGTCTGCTGCCTGCCGTCCGGGCGGGCGCACGAAGCGCCGCCGCCCCCGAGCCGATCGTCGGCCACCGCGCAATCCGGCTGCCGCGTCCGGAGCTTGACGCGCGCACGGGTCTGGTCGGGTTCCACGCCGACCTGGCCACCCCCGGGCTCGGCGGGCCCTGGCACTCCGCGCCCGCGGCCACGCCGAGCGGAACTCCGAAGGCTCCACTCGACGCTGCCGACCGGCACGGAGCCGATCGGTGCGCCGCCGGCCACCCCGTCGTGGGAGTGCCGGCCGGCCGGTCGCCCCCGAGGCCGGCTGATCGGCGGGGTGGCCGACCGCATCGTGCCGGCGGGCGTGACGCGCTGCCGCCCGAACGGTTCGACGACGCGGTGCCGTTGGGGAGGAGAGGGGCGGCCGAGCGTCGTGGTCGAGGTCGCACGGCCGGGACCGATCCCGCCGATGCCGGTCGGCATCCGAGTCGCCCGCGACGCGCGGCAGCGGAGCCTGTCGCCGCTGCCGCGGCTCCAACCGGCGGCACGCCCGCCCGCGATGACCGGACCGGGCGGCTGAGCGCCGCCGGGTCAGGCCGGGTCCACCCGGATCGAGCCGAAGGTGTTCTGCGTCAGGCTCGACACCAGGCCGATGCCGCCGCGGCGCAGCGCGATGCCGCTGTCCCGGCGGACCAGCGTGCCGTCCAGCCACAACTCGAGGACGTCCGCGGCCGCGTGGACGAGGAACGTGGTGGCGGCGCCGACCTGCGGGAAGGGCGCCGGCGCCGCGGCGCCGACCTGCGTCAGGGTGCCGTCGTGCTTGGTGAACAGCCGGGCGTTGCCGTCGGCGCACAGCCGGTACTCGTAGTAGTTCGCGTCGTCCTGGAAGCGCGCGACCACCCCGACGAAGGTGTCCTGACGGTAGGAGGGGTCGGAGTACCACACCACCGGTGCCACCGTCGGGCTGACGGCGACCGTGAACCGGTAGTCGGTCCAGGTCTGATCGCCCGCGACGAGCAGGGCCGGCTCGCCGATGGTGTCGCCCTGGGACTCGCCCTCGGACAGGTTGGTGTTGGCGATCACCGGCCCGCGGGCGCCGTCGGCGACGTCCCAGTCCCCGCGGCCCTCGACGATGCGCCACCCGGTGGGCAGCCGGTGGCCCAGGTCGGTGGTCGCTCCGGCCCGGATCGGCGCCGTCCACGGCAGGCGGACCGGATCGCTGATCGCCACCTCGACGGCGGCGGTGACGTCGGGTTCGGCGGCGCTCGCGGCGGTGATCGTCACCGATCCGCCGGCCGGGACCCGGGCCGGGGCGGTGTAGGTGCCGTCGGCCGTCACCGTGCCGACGCGGCTGTCGCCGCCGGGCCGGCCGTCGACCGACCAGCGGACCTGCTGCACGGTGCCCTGCGTCGGTACGGCCACCAGGTGCACGCTGTTGCCGGCCGGGACGGCGGACGGGCCGGGGAACGGGAACACCACCCGGCTCGGCGTCAGGTGCGGCCGGTAGGGCCGGTCGAGGCCGATCACCAGCACGCCGTGGTACTCCAGCCGCGGCACCCGTACGGTGACCCGGCCGGAGGCGTACCGCCAGGACGGCGCCTGCCGTCGGGCCGGACCGACGGTGTCCGGGGTCACCAGCGTGACGCCGGCCGGGCGGCGGTCGGTGGACACCGTCACGGTCAGGTCGGTCTGGGTGCGCATGCTGCCGGTGTCGTTGTCGAAGTCGCCGTTCACCACGTGCACGATCCGCCGGCCCGGCTGGTCGAACGCGGACAGGTGCACGTTCGGCGCGCTGACGTCCAGCGTGGCCGGGGTGATCGCCCGCAGCTCGCGCCGCAGTTCGTGGGTGTCCCGCTGGAACGCGGCCAGATTGGACTCCAGCGTGAACACCCCGCGCACCAGCCCGTCGAGCACGTTGTACATGCTGCGGCCGGCCGCCGGGAAGCCGCCCGCGGCGAGGATCTGGGCGGAGGCGATCCGCACGAACGCCGGCCAGGAGCCGAAGTCGTGCGGCCCCCAGAAGATGGTCGGCGTCGCGTAGTCGATGAAGAACACGAACGGCTTGGGCGCGACCTTGGCGATCGCGGACCGCAGTTGCGGGATGAGGTTCGCGGTGCCGTCGAACGGGGCCGTGCTCTCGGCGGCGGGCACGTCGAGCCCCTGGAGCCGGAACGGGTAGTTGCGCAGGTAGTAGTCGACCGCCTCGGCGCCGGTGTTGGTGTCGCCGTCGAGCGCGGGGAAGTCCGCGCCGCCGTAGGTCGAGTTGGCCGACAGGTAGACCGTACGGCCGTGCGTCTGCCGCGCCTGCTGCCTGATCGCGCGCATCGCCGGGGCGATCACGGAGGTGTCGGTGGGGTACCACTCGTCGAACTCGACGCCGTCGAACCCGGCCGCGATCTGCCGCTCGGCCTTGAAGACCAGTTGCCTGACGGCGCTCGGGGTGTCACTGACCAGGTGGTACACCGGGCCGTTCCCGAGGGGGTCGCCGGACGCCTCGGCGGGGTCCACCCCCGGCGCGAGCGTCTCCAGCTCCGGTTCCCAGTAGCTCGCCGACACGCCGGCGCCGAGCAGCGCGCCGTCCTGTGCGAGCCGGACCAGGCTCTGCCGGACCGCGGGGAAGCCGCGGTCCTCGTACTCGGTGCCCACCCACTCGTACGCGGACCGGTGCACGAAGTCCGGGGCGATGACCCGGGTGAGCCGGCGGTTGCGGGCGTCGGACGCGTTCTGCTCGAAGAGCCACACCTCGACCTGGTCGAGGCGGCTCGGCGGGGTGGCCGGCGCGTTGGACGGCGCCGACCAGTGCCGGCCGTCGGCTCGACGAGGCGGTGGCGGCACTGGCCGACATGCCCAGTGCCGTGCCCGTCGCCGGGGGCACCGACCTGATGGCGTCGGTCAACTCCGGCCTGC
>NZ_JBFBIV010000086.1:0-35123 GCF_040702025.1 Streptomyces sp. NPDC088194
GCCAAGTCCGAACGCTCCGACCCCGACCTGACCTTCTTCGGCGCCGCCGCCAAGTGCTACGCCTCCGACGCCGCCATGGAGATCACCACCGACGCCGTCCAACTGCTCGGCGGCTACGGCTACACCCGCGACTACCCCGTCGAACGCATGATGCGCGACGCCAAGATCACCCAGATCTACGAGGGCACCAACCAGGTCCAGCGCATCGTGATGGCCCGTCAGCTCCTCAAGGGCTGAACCCGGCGGCCCCCGGCCGCGGCCGTCGACGCCGACCGTGGCCCCCGGGGCTCCGGGTGCAATTGCGGCGCGATGTCGAAGCCGCGGTCCGGCGCGCGCGGTTCCGCTACGTCTCAACTCTGTAATAAACGCGGACGGAGCCGTGACCGGCTGGGCGAACTTTGGGTGGTTGGAAAGGTTTAGCGGGCGGTTTGCGATCAATTGACAAGCAACCGCAGACACTTGTAGAGCTGTGTGGGCCATCAGCAGCGACGGGGGGCGTACGCCACTCGCTGGATGGCCATCCGCGCTTCTGCTCCGAATCTGTGAAGGGCAAACGTGTCCATATCCCGCCGCACCTCTCTCACGGTGCGTTCCGTAGGCGTTGCCTCCGCCGCAGCCGCTCTCGCGCTGGGCGTCGCAGGCACCGCGTCAGCTTGCAACATCCGTGACTTCTCGTTCACCGGTTCCGTCACCTGCGACCAGCCGAACCGCGCCGGTGTCATCACGGTCCACGACACCGACGGCACCCGTCCGGTCACGATCACGGTCAAGGACGACAGCGGCAAGCAGGTCGCCCAGCAGCAGTACAACGACCGCAGTGGTGACTTCACCATCTCGGTCCCGTGGGCCGCCGGCACGCACTACCAGGTGCTCGCGTCCGTCGCGAAGTACTTCGACAACCAGGCCGTCGGCAACGGCGTCACGCTGCCGAACACCGAGTGCGGCGCCAGCAGCACCCCGACCGCCTCCCCGTCGGACTCCCCGACGACCCCGGCGAGCTCCGTGCCGTCGAACTCGCCGACCAGCGAGGCGCCGTCCGCCAGCCCGACCGCCGCGGCCAGCACGTCGGCCGCCGCCGTGGCCGACACCAGCTCCCCGTCGCCCAGCGGCAACCTCGCCGAGACCGGTGGCGGCAGCAACACCGGGATGATCGCGGGCATCGCGGGTGCCCTGGTGGTCGTCGGCGGTGGCGCCGTCTTCGGTCTGCGCCGTCGCGCGGCTTCCGCGCGCCACTGACCCTCGGGCTCGTCACGGGTTCGTCTCGACGACGTTCCCAGCATGTCCCCGACAGCTTCGAGGACGGTACGCTGCGACGCCGCCGCCGGTTCGCCGGTGGCGGCGTCGTCGCATGTCAGCACGTCCAAAAAATGGGGGCACGTCATGGCCATTCGCAAGTCCACCATGCAGGAGCAGGTGGCGCAGGCCATCGCGGAGATCAATCCGGGCGACCGGCCGATCGCCACGATCCACGTCCAGACCGGTCCGAGCCCGTGGCTGATCGCTGCCATCGGTGCGATGGGCACACTGTTCGTGAAGTACTACTTCGTCACGGTCACCGAGCAGGCCGTGGTCTTCCACAAGGCGAGCCGGATGAGCGCCCGCCCCAAGGAACTCGTGGCGGCGATACCGCGGCAGGAGGCGGCCCGCCTGATCAGCGAGGTCCACCGCAACACGATGTGGAGCTCGCTGAAGTTCCTGCTCCCCGGCCAGGAGAAGCCGACCCGGCTGAACGTCGCGCGCTACTGGCGCAACGAGCTCGACCAGTGGGTGCCGGCGGCGACCGGGATGCCCGTCGCCCAGTGAACGACCGCGGCCCCGGCCCCCGCCTGGCGGGAGCCGGGGCCGCGGTGCGCGGTGCCCGGGAGTGCGGTCCGGTCAGCCCGCGCTGACCTTCTGGTCCTGCTGCAACTCGCTGAAGAGCCGGCCCGCCTTCGTCTTGTCCCACAGCACCGAGTCGCCGTCCCCGGTCTGGTAGTTGGCGTTGGCTATCGGCACCGTCAGCTGGTTGCCCTTGCCGCCGCTGACGCTCTTCATCGCGAAGAACATGTGCGCCAGGTCGAGCAGGCTCATGTTCTTGTCCACCACCAGGGTGTCCAGGCCGGAGCCGATCACCGGGTAGAGCTTGAACGGGTTGAGGATGGTGGACGGCGACGCCGCCTGGTGCGCCAGCGTGGCGAGGAACTGCTGCTGGTGCTTCATCCGGCCCAGGTCCTGGTCCGCCTCCTGGTGCCGCTCGCGGACGTAGGCGAGGGACTCCTTGCCGTTGACCTTCTGGCAGCCCTTCTTGAGGTCCGCGCCCGACGCCTTGTCCTTCAACGGCGAGTCCAGGCACAGCTGCACCCCGCCGAGGGCGTTGACCAGGTTCACGAAGCCGGAGAAGCCGATCTCCGCGTAGTGGTCGATGTGGATGCCCGTGTCGTGCTCGACCGTACGGGTCAGCAGCTCCGGGCCGCCGTCCGCGTACGCCTTGTTGAGCTTGTGCGTGGAGGCCGGGTACTGCTTCTTGGTCTCCTTGCCGTAGAACGACGGGATCGTCACGTAGGAGTCGCGCGGCAGGCTCAGCATGGTGGTGCCGTTGCTGCCGGTGTGCAGGATCATCATCGAGTCGGTGCGCTGGCCGGAGTCGGAGCCGGTGTGCAGCTCCTTCTCCTGGGCCTTGGACAGACCCTCGCGGCTGTCGGAGCCCACGATCAGGTAGTTGGTGCCCTTGCCCTTGGCGGGCGCGCCCTGCTCGTTGTTGATGGCGCTCAGGTCCACCTGGCGGCGCACCTTGGAGTCGGCCCAGAAGTACGTGGAGACCGACACCACGAGCAGCACCACGACCAGGCCGAGCGCGGTGTAGCCGAGCTTCTTGCGGGTGCTCCAGCGCGGTCCGCGCGGTCCGCGCCCGCCCGGCCCGCCTGTGCTCGGCGGCCCGTAGCCGTCACCGGAGCCGCCGCCCGGCTGCGGGCTCGGCTGCGGCCGCCGCGCCTGCTGCGGCGGGACCCCGCCGTGGGCAGCGGCGGCACGGCGCGGCGACAGTTCTGGGGGCAGCGGAGGCTCGGCGAGCCTGCGCCGCTCGGTGTCATCGCTCCTACCGTTCATGTCCGCCAGTGTGCCCGGACCCGGCGGGGGACCCGCAATCACCGGCGGTTCTGTAGCAGATCCGATGCATTCGGCCACCGGCCGCAGCACATCCGCGACAGACGCATACAGGACCGCGACACATTTCACGGCGGACTTACAGTGGGGGACGTGATCGACTCATCCGCCGCCCCGGAACCGCTGCCCACCCCGCAGGTCCCGGTCCTCCCGGGCAAGCCCACCTCCGCTTCCCGCATCATGCTCTCGCACATCATGAGCGCCCATGACACGAACCTGCTGGGCACCGTGCACGGCGGCGTCGTGATGAAACTGGTGGACGACGCGGCGGGCGCCGTCGCGGGCCGGCACTCCGAGGGCCCGGCGGTGACCGGCGCCATGGACGAGATGGCCTTCCTCGCACCGGTCAGGGTCGGCGACCTGCTCAAGGTCAAGGCCCAGGTGAACTGGACCGGGAAGACCTCCATGGAGGTCGGGGTACGGGTGGTCGCCGAGCGGTGGAACCAGGCCGGCCCCGGCGAGCAGGTCGCCAGCGCCTACCTGGTCTTCGTGGCCGTCGACGCCGACGGCAAGCCGCGGCCGGTGCCGCCGCTGCTCCCCGAGACCGACCGGGACCGGGGCCGCTGGCAGGAGGCCCAGATCCGCCGCACCCACCGGCTGGCCCGCCGCCGGGCGATCCTGGAGCTGCGCCGCGAGCGGGCCGCGGAGGGACTGGACGGGTAGCTCCGGCCGGACGGACAAGCGGCAGCGGGACGGACAAGCGGCAGCGGGACGGACAGCTCCGGCCGGACGGACAGCGGCAGCCGGGCAGGCCGCTCGGCGACGGGTCAGCAGCCCACCACGTCGCTGGTCTGCCCGCTGCCCGCGGGCTGCGACGCTGGCTGCGACGCGGGCTTCGGCGCCTGCGTGGTCACCGGCCGCACCGTGCGGCCCTTGAAGTCCATGCCGAGGGTGACCCGCATCACCGGACCCTGCCCCTTCGCCTGGACCAGTCGCGCGCCGGGCAGCGCCGCGGCCAGCGACTTCGCCGAGCGGTCCCACCGGGGGTCGTACCGGATGGTGGTGTGCTGGGCGTGCCGATCGGCGGTGACGGGCAGCCCCGGGGTGGCGAAGCCGGTCGCGTGCAGCGCCTTCTGCGCGGTGCCGGCCAGGCCGTTCACCCCGGTGGCGTTCGCGACCTGCACGCTGATCGAGCCGGGGGCGACATCGACCTTGACCGCCTTGGCGGAGGAGGCGCCCGACGTCGCGCCCGCCGCACCGGAGGGCCCGGAAGACCCGGAGGAGCCGGACGATCCGGAGTGCCTCGACGACCCCGACGCGGCGTGGTGCGCCGTCAGCGGCTGGTCGGCGCGGATCGCCGCCCACAGCTTGCCGGCCTTGTCGGTGTCCCACTTCACCGTGGAACCGACGCCGGGCACGTTGTAGTTCAGGTTGCTCAGCGGCACCGACTCGAACTCCGAGGAGTCGGAGGTGAAGCCCTTCATGCTGCGGGCCAGCGAGATCAGGTCGGTCGGCTCCAGCCCCTCGTCGGCGCGGACCGAGCCCAGCACGGTGCCCGCCACCTTCTCCAGCTTCATCGGGTTCGCCAGGGTGCCGCCCGAGGTGATCTTGTGGATGACCTGGGCCACGAACTGCTGCTGGCGCCGCATCCGCCCGAGGTCGGAGTCGGCGTCGATGTGCCGGGAGCGTACGTACTGCAGCGCCTCCCCGCCGTTGAGCGTCGTGGTGCCCACCGGCAGGTCCAGGCCGCTGTAGGAGTCCTTCAGCGGGCGGGTGGTGCAGACCGGGACGCCGCCGAGCACGTCCACGGTCTTCATGAAGCTGACGAAGTCGACCTCCAGGTAGTGGTCGATGTGCACGCCGGTCAGCTTCTCGACGGTGCTGACGGTGAGTTGGGGCCCGCCGTCGGCGTACGCCTCGTTGATCTTCGCCGGGTGGGTCGGGACCAGCGGCTTCCCGCCGGCCGAAGTGCCGGTCGCGGTGGCCGTCGCTGTGGCGGCCGCGGGCGTCGGGCCGCCGGATCTCGCCGTACCGCTGCCGTGCGGCTCCGTCGCCTTGGCGTTCGGCGCGGCGCCCCGCCGCTTCGCCAGTACGGCCGCGGGCCCCACGTCCGGCAGTTGCACGTACGTGTCGCGGGGGATGCTCACCACGCTCGCGCGCTGCCGGTCCTGCGAGAGGTGCACCAGCATGATCGTGTCCGTGCAGTGGCAGGGCGCGCCGCCGAGGTGGTACTGCTTCCTCTCCGCCGGGTTCAGGCCGTCCCGGCCGTCGGTGCCGACGAGCAGGAAGTTGGTGCCCTTGCTGTCTCCCGGGCGGTCCTGCATGCCGCCGAAGGCGTCCACCCGGTTGATCGCGCCGTTCAGCCCGGCCACCACCGCGTGGCCGACGCCGCTGGCGGTGATCACCAGCAGCGCCACCCCGCCCGCGATCCGGGTGCTGAGCCGGACCGGCGGGCGCGGGCGCGGCCGCCGTCCGCCCGCGGGCCGCCGCCGCGCCGCGCCGCGGGCCGGTGCCGGGACCCGCGCCGGAGCCGACGCCGGTCCCGGGACCGGGACCGGGGGACGGACCGCGGAGGACGAGTGGCGGCTTCGGGTGGGCGGCACGGGCGACCTCCGAACAGAGCGGTGCAGCCGTCGCGATGCGGGCAGGACGACGCACTGCGACACAGCGGCTGCGTACAGACCCGTTCAGGCTAGGGACAAATAGGACTGTCAGTCTTCACCCCACGCGCTGGTGTCCCCCGTTAGCGGTAACGTTTGACGGGATGAACGCCGTCACCCCCGTCCCGCTCCCGGCGGTCTCCGTGATCATGCCGGTGCTCGACGAAGAGCGTCACCTGCGCGATTCCGTCCGGCACATCCTGGAGCAGGACTACCCGGGCGAGCTCGAAGTCGTCATCGCGCTCGGCCCGTCCGCGGACCGCACCGACGCGATCGCCGCGGAGCTGGTCGCGGAGGACCCCCGGGTGCGTACGGTGCCCAACCCCACCGGCCGCACCCCCGCCGCGCTCAACGCGGCGATCAAGGCGTCCCGGCACCCGGTCGTGGTCCGCGTCGACGGCCACGGCATGCTCTCGCCGGACTACATCGCCACCGCCGTCCGCCTGCTGGAGGAGACCGGCGCGGCGAACGTCGGCGGTCTCATGCACGCGGAGGGCGAGAACGACTGGGAGCGCGCGGTCGCCGCCGCCATGACGTCGAAGATCGGCGTCGGCAACGCGGCCTTCCACACCGGCGGGGCCGCCGCCCCCGCCGACACCGTCTACCTCGGCGTCTTCCGCCGCGAGGTGCTGGAGCGGCAGGGCGGCTACAACGTGGAGTTCGTCCGCGCCCAGGACTGGGAGCTGAACCACCGCATCCGCGAGGCCGGCCACCTCATCTGGTTCTCGCCCGAACTGCGGGTCTCCTACCGGCCCCGGCCCAGCGTGGGCACCCTCGCCAGGCAGTACAGGGACTACGGCCGCTGGCGCCGCGTGGTGACCCGCTACCACCGCGGCTCGGTGAACCTGCGCTACCTCGCCGCCCCGGCGGCCCTGCTGGCCAATGCGGCCGGCATCGTGGTCGGCGCCGCCCTCACCCCGTGGGCCCTGGCCGTTCCGGCCGCGTACGTCGTCGGCATCACCGCCGGTTCGCTGCCGGCCGGGCGCGGCCTGCCGGTCGGCGCCCGGCTGCGGGTCCCGCTCGCGCTGGCCACCATGCACATGTGCTGGGGCTTCGGCTTCCTCACCAGCCCGCGCTCGCTGGCCCGCCGGGTCATCGCCGGCCGCCGCCCCGCGGTGACCGACCCCGCACGCCCCGCGCCGGCCGACGTGTAGCCGTCGCCCGCCGCGCCACAGCAGTACGGCGAGGGCCCACCGGAGAAGTTCCGGTGGGCCCTCGCCACTTCCCTCGCCATATCCGCGCCGGCTGCCGCATCCGTACCGGCTGCCGTATCCGCGCCGGGGGTCAGAACTGGTAGGTCGGCAGGATGTCCATGCAGCCCTTGGTGTCGGCGCCGTTGATCACATCGGCGTCGTCGGGCACGGAGCCCGCCTTCGGCAGCGTCTTGCTGTAGTCGGTGCCGCTCTTCCAGTCCGAGCCGATCGTCAGGGTGATCGTCTGCACGTCGGAGGACGCCTTGACGTTGTTCGAGGGGATCTTCAGCGCCTTCGCCACGGACAGCGCGTCGGACTTGCTCTGCGCGCCGCCGTTGGACGGGTAGTTCAGCACGGTGCTCTCCCGGGGCGCGGTGTTCTGGCTCGCCTCGGCCTTGGTGAAGCCTGCGGTGCCGAGCGTCTGGGCGATCGAACCTGCGCGGCCGGGGGTCGCCACGCCGTCCGCGCTTCCCGCGGTGCCGTTGACCACGGTGACCGGGATGCTCGCCGCGGCCTCGGCCGCCGGGCCCGACGGCGCCGACGTGCTCGGCTTGGGCGACGCGGTGCCGGTCTTCGCCTTGCCGTTGGCGTCCATCGCCACGTCGTTGCGCAGCAGCGACCAGACCGTGGCGGCGCTCGGCGCCGGCAGGTAGTGCGCGTCGGGGGCCTCCGGGTCGGCGATGTGCGGCATGGTCGCCATCGTGATCCGGTCCGGCGGGATCGTCTTGAGCTGCATCCCGAGGTCGTAGAGCTTCTTCGGGGTGCCGATCTCGGAGGACACCTCGAACGCGGACATCGCGGTGGTGGCGATCTTGTTGAGCTTCGCCGGGTCGGTGAAGAGGTCCTGGCTGCGCAGCTTGCGGATCAGCGAACTCATGTACATGTGCTGGGCCTTCGAGCGGCCCGCGTCGCTGCCGAAGGCGTGCCGGGTGCGCAGCCACTGGAGCGCCTGGTTGCCCTTGACGGTGTGGGTGCCCTTGGTCAGGTGCAGGTGCGAGCCGCCGGGCTGGGCCGTGGTCGGGTGGTCGTCGACGTTCTCCTTGACGCAGACCTCGACGCCGCCGACCACGTCGGCCATCTTCACCACGCCGGCGAAGTCGATGGTCAGCCAGTGGTCGATGTAGAGGCCGGTGAGGTTCTGCACCGTGGCCAGCGTGCAGCCCGCGCCGCCCCGGCCGAGCGACTCGTTGATGATGGCGTTCTTCTTCGCGTACACGTGGTGCGTCTTGGGGTCGGTGCACTCGGGGATGTCCACCCGGGTGTCGCGCGGGATGCTGACCACCGACATGTTGCTGCGGTCGGCCGACAGGTGCGCGATCATGATCACGTCGGCCCGGGCGCCGGCCGAGTCGGCGGCGCCGCCGAGCTTCGCGTCCTCGGGGTCGTCGCGCGTGTCCGAGCCCAGGATAAGGATGTTCATCGGGGTCTGGCCGGCCGAGTTCGCCTTGGACTTGGCGACGGTGGTCTTGCCGCTGCTGCGCTCGCCCTTGCGGATCTTGCTGGCGAGGTACTCGTAGTAGCCGTAGGCCGCGCCCGCGGAACCGAGGACGGCCACCGCGACCACGATCGCCACCCAGCGGATGACCTTGCGCTTGCGGCTCTTGGCCTTGCGCCGCCCGCCGCGCCGGTGGCCGCCGCCCTGACCGGCCGGGCCGGTGCCGTCACCGGAACTGCCGGAGTCGCCGGGTCCGCCGGAGTCGCCGGGTCCGCCCGGACCTCCCGGTCCGCCGGAGCCAGAACCGTCGCCGATCCCGTCGCCGGCGCCGTCCGCGCCGCCGCCGCGCTCGGTCGGGTACCCGGCCGAACGCGGCCCGGGTATCGCGCCGTCGTGCAGCGGCGGCTCCGCGGCCGGGGCGAAGTCGTTCTCGTAGCGGGCGTACGACGGGTCGCCGGGAGGCCGGCCCTGGCGGAGGTCCTGCGGGTACCCCTCGTGGTAGGAGCCCTGGTCCCACTCCGGGCCGCCGGGGTTGGAAGCGGCCCCGTATCCGGGCCCTCCCGCCCTGCCGTCGCGCATGGGGACTCCTCCACTGTCACCGGTGGCTGTGCCAGCCGTCATCCTGTCTTCGCCGTCTGCTGCTCAGACCGTCTTCTCAGACCGTCCTCATGTCAGACGGTCAGGCACCGGCCATAGTTGCAACCCGGTGCCTGTGACTTGCTGTGACCTCTCACGCCGTGCGTCGCGCCGCCTGGTCCCCCCGGGCGGCCGCGCGCGTGACGCACCGTACACACCGTGTGCGCCGGCCGGACGCGACCAGCGGGCACTTCGTGTACCGCGGGCACCGCACATCCCCCACCACCGGCGAGGCCGCGCCCTCGCGGCCGACAACGACGGTCGGCGTCACGCTGCCGATGCCGGTGATGCTTTCACACCGGTGCTCCGGAGCCCATGGGCACCGGGCACCCGAAACGCCCGCCGGCTCGCCGCGTCGCCGTCAACGGGGCTGCGGGACCGGACACATGGGTGATCACCGGACAATCAGGAGTGTGACCTATCCCACGCAGGTGGTGTCGTCCGCGGTGATCGACTTCAGGCCCTTGGGCGGGGTGGTGGGCAACGCGATGGGGGTGCCGGGCGCGGTGTAGTCCGCGCCCAGGGTGAGCGACATGTACGTGAGCGGTGGCACGTCCTTGGTGCCCTCGATCAGGGCCGAGGCGGGCAGGCCCATCATCGCGGCGAGCGAGCGGGCCTGGTCGGCCTGGTTGGGGGCGTACCGCAGGGTCGTCTTCGCGGGGTGCTGCGAGGAATCGCCGCCGTTGGCGGAGCGGTTGACGCCCTCGTCGTTCTGCAGCCAGGCGAGCACGTCCTGGGAGGCACCGAAGGTGCCGGTGCCGTTGTAGACCGTCACCCGCGTGTCGTGCGGGGTGGCCTTGGCGCCGACGAGCTTGGCGTCGGTCCCGACCGGGCCGCGCGACAGCGAGATGTCCTGCTTGACCACGTCGAACAGCTGCGTCGACTTCGCCTTGTCGAGGACGACCGTGTGGTGGGTGCCGTCGGCCGGGTTGTCCTTCACCGGCAGCTCGGCGAACGTGAAGTGCTTCCCGTCGACCTTGCCGAACTCCCCGGCCAGGTCGTCCAGCGCGCTGACGCTGCCGATCGGGGTGTCCACGGTCAGCAGGCTCGCCGCCGTGGTGGCCAGCGCGGTGAGCTTCTTCGGATCGGTCAGGGTCGCGCCCGAGGTGGCGGTACGGAACAGCGCGGCCAGGAACCGCTCCTGCACCTGCACCCTGGCCAGGTCGCCGCCGGCGGGCACACCCGACGAGCCGGGCAGTTCCCGCTCGGCGCGCACCAGCGCCAGCGCCTGCGCGCCGGCCACCTTCTGCTTGCCCGCGCCCAGCGACAGACCGGACGCCGGGTCGCGCAGCGGCTCCTTCAGGCACATCTCCACGCCGCCGAGCGCCGTGGTCAGCTTCTGCACCGCCGCGAAGTCCACCATCAGGAAGTGGTCCACCCGCACCCCGGTGAGCTGCGTGACCAGCCGCATCGCGCAGCCGGGGTCGCGCCCGGCGAGCACCGTGGAGAACCGCTGCCCGCTCGCGCCCTTCACCACCGTGTTGCCCACCGGGCACTCGGGCACATCGGTGACCAGGTTGGGCGGGATGCTCACCGCGGTGGCGTTGCTCCGGTCGGCCGACAGGTGCAGCAGCACCGCGGTGTCGGCCTGCCCGGTCGCGGCCGCGGTGCCGTGCTCGTGGCCGAGGCCGGCCCGGCTGTCGGTGCCCAGCACCAGTACGTTCATCTGCCCGGTGGTGGAGAAGGCCGCGCTGCCCGCGTTGCCGACGTCCACGGCGTGGACCACGGTGCCGGAGCGGTGGAAGGCGACGTAGCCGCCGATCCCGCCGGCGACGACCGCGAGACCGATGGTGCCGGCCGTCCACAGCATCGCCTTGCTCCTGCGCTGCTTGGGCTTGCGGCGGCTCGGGGCGCCCCCGGTCGCCGTTCCGTTCGCGGCCCCGTGCGCGCGCCGGGCGCCCCGGCCGGAGGGGGCCCGGCGGCTGCCCGGGGCGCGCGGGGTGGCGGGTGGCGGTACGGCGGCGTTCGGCGGTACGGCGGCGTCCGGCGGTACGGCGGCGGGCGCCACGGGAGCGGCCGGAGCGGCGGAGGCGGCCGGCGCTTCCTGCGGAGATACGGAGCCGACTGCGGGCGGGTCCGCCGACTCGGCCGGTTCCAGCCGCAGTTGGTAGGTGCCCGTGACCGGGTCGAGCACCCACTGGTCCGCCGGGTCGACGTACCCGGAGCCTTGCGTGTCCACGGTCGCTCGGGACCTCCATCCGCAGTGGCCGGAGCGCCCTACCTTAGTTCATCGGCCTTCGCCGCAGATGTCTCGGTCGGCCGTCGTTCCCTTGAACGTCAAGGTGTTCGAAGGGGTGCTCGAGGGCGTGTTCGACGGGGTGCCCGAGGTGCTGCCCGAGGCGCTGCCCGACGGGGTTCCGGACGGGTCGGGGGTGCCCGGGGCCGTGCTGGAGCCGCCGCTGGAACCGCCGTGGGAACCGCTGCTCTTGCCGTCGCTGCTCACCCGCACCGGCTGGTCGGCGCGCACCGCGGCGAAGAGGTTGTCGGCGTCGGGCTCCACCAGCTGGTCGCGGTTGCGGTCTTTGACGTACTGCTCGACGGGCGTGGTGACGAAGTGGATCGCGCCGGTGGGGATCTTCTGCAGGCGCTGCGCGAGCGAGTACAGCTCGCTGAGCGAGTTGAGGCCGGGGTCGGCGGTCAGCGAGTGGGTGGCCGCGTTCAGCAGCGGGTACACCTTCCCCGGGTTGAGCAGCACCCCGTTGCTCTGCACTTTCTTGATCAGCGACGCGAGGAAGTCCTGCTGGCGGCTGATCCGTTCGGTGTCGCTGCCGTCACCGATGCCGTGCCGGACCCGTACGTAGCCCAGCGCCTGCTCGCCGTTGAGCTTGTGCTTGCCGGCGGACAGGTGGAGGCGCGAGTAGCTGTCGTCGATCGGCTCCGGCGTGCAGATCTCGACGCCGTCGACCGCGTTCACCATCTTCTTGAAGCCGCTGAAGTCCACGATCAGGTGGTGGTCGACCCGCACCCCGGTCAGCTCCTCGACCGCGCGGATCGTGCAGGCGGCGCCGCCGAACTGGAAGGCCCAGTTGAACTGTTCGAACGCCGGGCTGACCGTGCTGCCGTCGGACTTGGTGCACTTCGGCACGTGCATCATCAGGTCGCGCGGGATGCTCACCGCGGTGGCGTTGCTGCGGTCGGCCGACAGGTGCAGCAGGATCGTGGTGTCCGAGCGCTGCCCGCTGTCCTTGCCGTACTTCGCGTTGGCGCCGTCGCGGATGTCCGAGCCGATCAGCAGGATGTTCTCGGTCGAGGCGGGGCCCTCGGGCGGGCGCTGCGACGCCTGCGCCTTCAGCTCGTTCTCGGTCACCGTGTCGGTGGTGATGTTGCCGTTGAGCTGCTGGTACACGTACCAGACGCCACCCGCGCAGGCCAGCACGAGGACGGCGGTGCTGATCGCGACGACCTTCAGCCAGCGGAAACGGCGCCGGGGGGCGGGGGCGGCGGGGGTGTCCGCCGCGGCCGCGGCGACTGCCGTCTCCGGGGTGCCGGGGGCGTCCTCGGGGGAGTCCTCGGCGGTCGCCGAGTTCGATATGCCGGGTATCTCGGGGGCGTTCGGTACGTCCGGTACGTCCGAGGCGTCCGGTGCTTCCGGGGGGCCCGGCTCTTTCGGGGCGTCCGCGGTGCCCTCGGCGGTCGGCTCGGCGACGGGTGCGGTTGCCGAACTCGGCGCGTCCTCGCCCGCGTCGGAACCCTCGCCCGTATCGGAACCCTCGCCCGTATCCGAAGCCTCGCCCGAATCCGAACCCTTGTCGGCGTCGGAGCCGTCGTCCGCGTCGGGGCCGTCGGAGTCCGTGTCGCTCTCGTCCGCTGCGTCGGCTGCCTCCGTCGCGGAGCCGTCCGCCGCGTCGGCGGCGGAGTTGTCCTGCGGTGGCTCTGCTGGCGTGGTCACGTCGTGCCCGTCCCTCGGTCAGGGGCCCGGCGGATCGCGCCGGGCGTCATCAGTCGCCGGGGGATCGGACCCGAGTACCCGCACGGCATTCGTTCAGACTGTCGAAACGCCTCAAGGGTTGCCCAGGGCACCCATTACGTGCGGGAGTTGAGGAAGTTCTCATGCAGGATCGACACCCGCGCGATCAGCTGGCGCTCAGCCGGCGTCCGGCACCGCCGTGTGGGTGACCCGCTCCGCGTCCTTGCGGCGGGCCAGCCCGTCGGCCGGCAACTGGTCGAGGTGGCGGCACAGGACGACGGAGGACTCGGCGGCGAGCGGCGCCAACAGCCCCGCGGCCAGGCCGTTCCAGCCGTCGTACGGCAGTCCGGACAGCAGCCGCGAGCCAGGTGACAGCTCCAGCGCGTCGGCCTCGGAGCGCGCCCTGACCACCACCTCGCCGCCGGTCAGCACCTCGCCGCCCGGGAGTTCGAGCGCCGGGTCGTCCGGACCCACCGGCACATACGGTACGAACCGGTCACCCTGGCTCGGCACTTCGACGGCGTAGTCCGCGAACCCCCGCGGCGGCTGCGGGAACCGCCCGCCGAGCGGCCGCAGCGCCAGCGCCATCCGCTCGCCGCCGCAGCTCTCCGCCTCCGCCAGCGTGTCCGGGCCGCTCACCACCAGGTCCGCGTCCGCGGGGTCGCCGCCGGGCACCGCGACCACGCCGGTGGAGAACGCGGCCAGCAGCCACACCGCGGTCTGCCAGTGCGCCGGGAGCAGCAGCGCCACCCGGTCGCCGGGCTCGGCGCCGAGGCCGTCCTGGAGCAGGTTCGCGGTCTTTGCCACCCAGTTGGCGAACGTCGCCACCGACAACTCGACCCGCTCGCCGGTCGCATCGTCGTAGAACGTGATCAACGGGCGGCCCGGGTCCGCGCGCAGCGCGTCGGCGAGCAGTCCGGCGGGAGTCAGTGCGCTGGAGGTCACGCCGGTCAGGCTACCTGGGAAGATCCGCGGCGCCGCGCGGTGCGGCCGTCGGACGGGGTGGCGAAACGGTTGACGAGTTATCAGATGATGGTTTATCGGGTTTACCGCTTATGCCACTATCGTTCCCATGCGAGCACACCCCGCCTCCGCGGCCGGTACAGCCGATCCGACCCAACGTCCCGCCACCGAGGCGATCCTGCTGGTCGGCGGCAAGGGCACCAGACTGCGCCCGCTCACCGTACACACCCCCAAGCCGATGGTCCCGGCCGCGGGGGTCCCGTTCCTCACCCACCAGCTGGCCCGGGCCCGCGCCGCCGGTGTCGAGCACATCGTGATGGCCACGTCCTACCTGGCCGAGGTCTTCGAACCGCACTTCGGCGACGGCTCCGCGCTCGGCCTGCACCTGGAGTACGTCACCGAGACCGATCCGCTCGGCACCGGCGGCGCCCTGCGCAACGTCGCCCACCGGCTGCACTCCGCGCCCGACGAACCGGTCCTCGTCTTCAACGGCGACATCCTCACCGGCCTGGACATCCGCGCCCTGGTCACCGCCCACCGCACCCACCGCGCCGACGTGTCGCTGCACCTCACCCGCGTCGACGACCCGCGTGCCTTCGGCCTCGTCCCCACCGACCCCGACGGCCGCGTCACCGCGTTCCTGGAGAAGCCGCAGACGCCCGAGGAGATCGTCACCGACCAGATCAACGCCGGCGCGTACGTCTTCACCCGCGCCCTGCTCGACGCGATTCCCGCCGGGCGCCCGGTCTCCGTCGAACGCGAGACCTTCCCCGGACTGCTCGCCGACGGCGCCCACCTGCACGGCATGGTCGACTCCACCTACTGGCTCGACCTCGGCACCCCCGAAGCCTTCGTACGCGGCTCCGCCGATCTCGTCCTCGGCCGCGCCCCCTCGCCCGCGGTCCCCGGCCGCCGCGGCGAACACCTCGTCCTGCCCGGCGCGGTCGTCGCCGACGACGCCAAACTCTTCGGCGGCACCTCCGTCGCCCCCGGCGCCGTCATCGGCTCCGGCGCCCTCGTCGAGGGCAGCGCCATCCTGTCCGGCGCCCACATCGCCCCCGGCGCGGTGATCCGCGACAGCCTCGTCGGCGCCAACGCCCGCGTCGGCTCCCGTACGGTCCTCGTCGGCGCGGTGATCGGCGACAACGCCGACGTCGGCGCCGACAACGAACTCCTCCGCGGCGCCCGCGTCTGGTGCGACGCCCGCCTCCCCGCGGCCGCCATCCGCTTCTCCTCCGACCAGTAGCCCGACCGGTAGCCCGGCACGGCGACCGACACGGCAAGCGGCCGCCGGGGCCGGCCCGGGGCGAACCGTGACGTTCGCGGCGGGGCTCCCCGGCGGCGCGCTATACCCTTCCGGGGTGCCCGAAGAGACCGCGCCCCCGCGGGCGGCCGCCGCGCAGGCGACCGCCCCGACGCAGCCGCCCTCCCCGGCGCCGGGCCGCACGCGTACGTGGGTGCCCCCGGCCCCGCTCGACGTACGCCGCACCCTCATGCCGCTGCGCCGTGGCGGCGGCGACCCCGCCTTCCGCATCGCCCCCGACGGCACGGTGTGGCGGGCCAGCCGCACCCCCGCCGGTCCCGGCACCCTGCGACTGACCGGCAGCCCGGCCGCGATCGAGGGCACGGCCTGGGGCCCGGGCGCCCAGTGGCTGCTCGACGGCCTCCCCGCGCTCCTCGGCGCCGACGACGACCCGTCCGCCTTCGTGCCGCGGCACCGCATCGTGCACGCCGCCCACCGGCGGCACTCCGGACTGCGGCTGACCCGCACCGGCCTGGTGCTGGAATCGCTGATCCCGTCCGTACTGGAGCAGAAGGTCACCACGATCGAGGCGTACCGCGCCTGGCGGCTGCTCCTGCTCCAGCACGGCGAGGCCGCCCCGGGGCCGCAGGGCGCCGACATCCCGCGCGGCATGCGGGTCATGCCGGACCCGCGCGGCTGGGCCCGGGTGCCGTCGTGGGACTGGCGCGGCGCCGGCGTCGACAACAAGCGGGCCTCCGCCGTCCTGCGCGCGGTCCGCCTCGGCGCCCGCCTGGACTCCCTCGCCGACCGCCCGGCCGAGGACGCAGCCGCCCTGCTCTGTACGGTCCCCGGCATCGGGCCGTGGACCGCCGCGGAAACCCTCCAGCGCAGCCACGGCGCCCCCGACGCCGTCACCGTCGGCGACCTCCACCTCCCGCATCACATCGGCTACGCCCTCACCGGCGAACCGCGCTCCGACGACGAGACGATGCTGCGCCTGCTCGCCCCGTACGAAGGGCAGCGGCACCGCGCCACCCGGCTGATCCTGCTCGCCGCGCCCGCACCGCCCCGGCGCGCGCCTCGGATGGCGCCGCCCCGCCACCACTGAAGCCGCACCGGTCGGCCGCGGGGACGGCCCGCCGCCCGCCGGGGGCGGTCAGCGCACCGCGAGGAACGGTTCGGCCGCGCGCTCGGCCCGGGGTGCGGGCGCCTCCGCCGGCCGCCCGATCGCGATCGTGCCGAGCGGGTCCCAGGAGGGCGGCAGGTCGAGGACCTCCCGCACCACGTCGCGGCAGAACAGCGCCGAGGACACCCACGCCGACCCCAACTGCTCGCCGGCCAGGGCGACCAGGAAGTTCTGCACGCCGGCGCCGCCGGAGACCAGGAACATCTCCCGCTCGGCCGTCGCCCGCCGCGCGTCCGGGTACGGGTGTGCGCCGCCCTCGGTGACCAGGCACGGCACCACCAGGTACGGCGCCTTGCGCAGCACGTCGCCGCGCCGCAGCCGCTTGGCGACGCTCTGCTCGGAGAAGCCGTCCCCGCGCAGGTCCGCGGCCCAGGCGTCGCGCATCGCGTCGAGCAGCCGCACCCGCACCTGGGGCGTCTCCAGCAGCACGAACCGCCAGGGCGTGGTGTGGTGCGGGGCGGGCGCCGTCACCGCGAGGGCCACGGCCCGCCGTACGGCGGCGGGGTCCACGGGGACGTCGGTGAACTCCCGTACGGTGCGGCGCAGCGACACCGCCTCCCGCACCGCCTCCGATGTGCCGAGCCGGAACATGTCGTTGGCGGCGACCCGGACCAGCGCCCGCGCCCCGATGTCGCCCGCGCCGTCGTCGTCCTGACCGCTGCCGCTGCCGCTGCCGCTGCCGCTGCCGCTGCCGCTGCCGCCGCCGCTGCCGTCCGCGGCGCCATCCGCTCGGGGGGCGGCCGGCAGCAGTACGCCGCCCAGGCCGCGCACCACCGCGACCGGCAGCCCCGTGGCCTTGCCCTTGACGAGGTCGCCGGCCGCGGCCAGTTCGTCCGCGGTCGCGGTGACCGTGACGCTCAGCGGGTTGCCGTGGGAGTCCTGGCCGCCGCGCAGATCGTCCAGCACCCGCACGCCGGCCGCGCCGATCGCCACGTCGGTGAGCCCTTCGCGCCAGGGCCGCCCGAAGGTGTCGGTGACGATGACGCCGACCCGCACTCCCAGCGCGTCGCGCAGCCCGTCCCGGATGGCGCGGGCCGACGCGTCGGGGTCCTCGGGCAGCAGGAGGATGGTGCCCGCGGGGGTGTTGGACGCGTCGACCCCGGCCGCGGCCATCACGAAGCCGTGCCGCGTCTCCACGATCCGGGTCGGCCCGCGACGGGCCACCAACCGCACCGCCTCGGCGTCGATCGCGGCCT
Source organism: Streptomyces sp. NPDC088194 (assembly GCF_040702025.1). Classification (NCBI taxonomy): domain Bacteria; kingdom Bacillati; phylum Actinomycetota; class Actinomycetes; order Kitasatosporales; family Streptomycetaceae; genus Streptomyces; species Streptomyces sp. NPDC088194. The sequence goes on from NZ_JBFBIV010000086.1 coordinate 17,501, forward strand.
CGCGGTCGTCCGCGTCCACCACGCGCCCCTCGGCCTTGCTGACGATCTTCGACGTGACCAGCAGCACATCGCCGTCGGCGAGGTCGGTGCCGGCCTCGGCGATCAGCTTGGCGATGTCGGTACCCGGCTGCACCTCGCCGATCCCGGGCACCCCGAACACCTCGTAGCGGGGCGCTTCCGCGGTCATGCCCGCACCTCCTCGGCGAACGCGAGCGCTTCCCGCGCCATCCGCGTGGTCGCCTCCAGGTCCGTCATGAGCAACGGCACCGCCCGGCAGCGGATGCCGGCCGCCTCGACCTCCTCGACGGCGCCCGCGTCCACGGTGTCGACGAGCCACCCGTCCAGCAGCCCGCTGCCGTAGTGCGCCGCCACCGCCGCAGCGGTGGACTCGACGCCCACGGCGGCCAGCACCTTGTCGGCCATCCCGCGCACCGGCGCGTCACCGACGATGGGGGACAGGCCCACCACCGGCACCCCGGCCTCCGCGATGGCCTCCCGCACGCCGGGCACGGCCAGGATGGTGCCGACGCTGACCACCGGGTTGGACGGCGGGAAGACGATCACATCGGCGCTGCCGATCGCCTCCAGCACCCCGGGCGCGGGCTTCGCGCCCTCCGCGCCCACCGGCACCACCGCGTGCGCGGGCACCGAAGCGCGCAGCCGCACCCAGTACTCCTGGAAGTGGATCGCCTTGCGCTCCCCGTCGACCTCGACGAGCACGTGCGTCTCGATCCTGTCGTCGGACATCGGGATCAGCCGCACCCCGGGCTTCCAGCGGGCGCACAGCGCCTCGGTGACCGCGCTGAGCGGGTAGCCGGCGCTGATCATCTGGCTGCGGACGATGTGCGTGGCGAAGTCCCGGTCGCCCAGCCCGAACCACTCCGGCCCGACGCCGTAGGCCGCGAGCTCCTCCTTGACCGCGAAGGTCTCGTCGGCCCGCCCCCAGCCCTGCTCCTCGTGGATGCCGCCGCCCAGGGTGTACATGACGGTGTCCAGGTCGGGACAGACCTTCAGCCCGAACAGGTGGATGTCGTCTCCGGTGTTGCCGATGACGGTGATGTCCGCCTCCGGCGCCGCTGCCTTGAGGCCGCGCAGGAAGCGCGCTCCTCCGATACCTCCGGCCAGAACCACGATTCGCATGGGCCCAGTCTGTCAGCCCCGCGACCGGGGACGCCGGGCCGTCCCGCCGGCTACGCCTGTGCGGGCGTGCGGGCGCCGGGCGTGCACGCGTACGGGGTCATCTCGGTCAGCCCGGGGAAGTACACGTGCAGGCTGACGGCGCCGTCCAGCGACTCGTTGACGACGTCGTGGACGTAGCCGGGGGCGAACACGCGCTGGTGACCGGGCGTCAGGGTGCGGCGGGTCTCGCCGCGGGCGGTCAGCGCGCGTTCGTGCAAGGTGCCGTCCAGGACGGTGAGCACGCCGCTGGAAAGGCCGTGGTCGTGCAGCCCGCTGCCCTGTCCGGGCAGCCAGCTCAGCAGCCACACCTCGTAGCCGGGGCCGGTTCGCAGGCGTGCGTACCAACGGGTGGTGGCGTCGTAGCGCACCTGCGGAGCCCACTGCGCGCGGTCGGCGGCGATGGAGCGGGCGAGCCCGGCGAACTCCGCGACGCTGTGGGGGTGTTGGGGCACCGGCGGGAGCAGGTGGGGCAGTTCGAGCGGGTCACCGGCGATCGAGACGTCGGAGTACATGGGGTGAGTTCCTCGGGGTGCGCATGATGCGGAAGGTGCCGGCGGCCGTGGCGGCCGGTCAGGGGATCAGCGGCAGCGGGAGGAACAACAACAGCTCTGTGCGAGCGCGACGCAGCAGGACTCGCGGCGGCGAGTCCGGAAGGGCGCGTTGTGCTCGGCATGCATGAGAGCAAGCAAAGCGGTCGGAGCGGTGACCTGTCAACCGAATGTCCGAAATGCCCGACTGCTTTCACCTGATCCGGCAGGGTCGGGTGGTGAAAGGTTTGTGCGCGACGGGGTGCGGATAGGAGGTGGCGCATCCGCGCAGATCTGATGCGGATTGCCTTCCGGATCTGGGAGAACACGCCATCCCGGTATGACGTTGTGCTTCTGTGATCGAAATGTGATCCGCAACGCTTCACTCGAACGGACGGAACGTCGCCCGTCACCGCAGCGTCTGACGGAACGTGAGCGTTTGGCCGTGAGGGCCATGGTTGACGGATGCGGTCGTTTAGGCCGATATCAACACTATCTGTCACTCCTTGGTTCAGCGGAGTGAATAACGGGCCCAATAGCAGATCTCGGCTTGACTGGCCCGGATCGGCACACTTGTAATTTCACTCGTGTCGTTCGGCCGGACCGCCGGACGTGGTCCGACGGCCAGGCACCATCACGGGGAAGCACGACAGACAGGGGCGCGCATGACCGAGCAGTTCCAGTTGCTGCTGGCTGAAGAGGCCGACGAGGAACTCGGCTGGCAGGAGCGCGCGCTGTGTGCGCAGACCGACCCCGAATCCTTTTTCCCCGAGAAGGGCGGCTCCACCCGCGAGGCGAAGAAGGTCTGCCTCGCCTGCGAAGTCCGCTCCGACTGCCTGGAGTACGCCCTCGCCAACGACGAGCGCTTCGGCATCTGGGGCGGCCTGTCCGAGCGGGAGCGCCGCCGGTTGAAGAAGGGCGTCGTCTGACCCCCGATCCCTGGCCGGCACCCCGCCGCCCACCCGGTTCCCGCCCCTCGGGGACCTCGCATCCGGCCCGTCTCCCGCGCCCTTCGGCACGGCAGGCGGGCCGCTGTTGTGCCCACACCCGGACGGCCGCGCCGTTGTGAGCCGTTAGTGTGGGGGGCCGTCCGAGATGCATGCCCCGCCAGTGGCGGGTTGATGCGTCCACCGCAGTCCAGCGAACCGGGGCCCGAACCTCGATGTCCGTGAACAGCCCAGCACCGGCCGTCCATCCGCCCGGTACCCCTGAGTTCCCGCGCCATGTCGTCACCGCCGTGCTCGTCGCGCACGACGGCGCGCGCTGGCTGCCCAAGGCCCTCCAGGGGCTGCTCGCGCAGGACCGTCCGGTCCAGGACGTCGTCGCCGCCGACACCGGCAGCGCCGACGACTCCGCCCGGCTGCTCGCCGAAGCCCTCGGCGACCAGCGGGTGCTGCACCTCGCCCGCCGCACCGGCTTCGGCGCCGCCGTCGAGGAGGCCGCCCGCTCCACCACGCCCCTGACCGCGGACGACCTGCCCTACCTGCGCCGCCGCAGCGGCTGGGACCCCGTCAGCCGCACCTGGAACGACGACGCGTACGACGAGCCCGCCGAGCCGCAAGGCGACCCGATCCAGTGGCTGTGGCTGCTGCACGACGACTGCGAACCCGACCCCGGGGCGCTGGCCGCGCTGCTGCGCACCGCCGAGACCTCGCCGTCCGCCGCGATCATCGGCCCCAAGCTGCGCAGCTGGTACGACCGCCGCCAACTCCTGGAGACCGGCGTCTCCATCGCCCGCAGCGGACGCCGCTGGACCGGCCTGGAGCGCCGCGAGCAGGACCAGGGCCAGCACGACCAGGTCCGCCCCGTGCTGTCCGTCTCCTCCGCCGGCATGCTCGTGCGCCGCGACGTGTGGGAGGAACTCGGCGGCTTCGACCGGCGCCTGCCCCTCATGCGCGACGACGTCGACTTCTGCTGGCGCGCCCACGCCGCCGGCCACACCGTCCTGATCGCCCCCGACGCGGTGATGCGGCACGCCGAGGCCGCCTCCCGCGAACGCCGGCCCGTCGACTGCGCCGGCCGCTCCGCGGTCAACCCGCACCGCGTCGACAAGTCCGGCGCCGTCTACACCCTCCTGGCCAACACCCGCGGCCCGCTGCTCCCGTACGTCATGCTCCGCATCGTCGTCGGCACCCTGCTGCGCACCCTCGCCTACCTCGTCGGCAAGGTGCCCGGCCAGGCCGTCGACGAGATCGTCGGCCTGCTCGGCGTCCTGCTGCGTCCCGGCCGCGTACTCGCCGCCCGCCGCAGCCGAGGCCGCGGCGCCATACCGCCGTCCGAACTGCGCCCCCTGTTCCCGCCGCCCGGCGCGACCGTGCGCGCCACCGTCGACCAGGTCGTCAGCAACTTCGCCGGCCGCGCCGACGCCGCGACCGCCGCCGCCGGCCGCCATGGCGGCGCCGTCGAGTCCGGACCCGGCGACGAGGACGGCGACTTCCTGGAGCTGGAGCAGTTCGGCCGGCTGAAACGGATCGCCCGCAAACCGGGGCCGGTGCTCTTCGCCGTCCTGCTCGTCGTCTCCCTGGCCGCCTGCCGCGGCCTGCTCGGCGGAGGAGCGCTGGCCGGCGGCGCCCTGCTCCCGGCCGACCCCGGCGCCTCCGACCTGTGGGACACCTACGCGGGCTCCTGGCACGCGCTCGGCAACGGCGGCACCCAGGCCGCGCCCCCGTACATCGCGGTCCTCGCGCTCTTCGCCACCGTGCTGTTCGGCTCCACCGGCCTGACCTTGACCCTGTTCCTGGTCGCCTCCGTGCCGCTGGCCGGCGTCACCGCCTACTTCGCCTCCCGGCCGCTGGTCGAGTCCCGCCTGCTGCGCGCCTGGGCGTCGGTCGCCTACGCCTTCCTGCCGGCCGCGACCGGCGCGCTGGCCGGCGGCCGCCTGGGCACCGCCGTCCTGGCGATCCTGCTGCCGCTCATGGCGCGCGCCGCGATCTCCTCCGCGGGCCTGCAACTGAGCGACTCCGCCATCGAGCGCGGCACCCGTCCCGGCTGGCGCGCCACCTGGGTGCTCGCCCTGATGCTCACCTTCACCACCGCGTTCACGCCGGTCACCTGGCCGATCGCCCTGGTGCTCGCCGCCGGAGCGATCGCCTGGCGCCTGGTGCGCGGACAGCAGCAACTGCTGGTGCCGCAGCTCCTGCGCTCGGCCGCCCTGGTCGTCACCCCGATGGTGCTCCTCGCCCCCTGGTCGCTGACCCTGCTCGCGCACCCCGGGCGCATGCTCAACGAGGCCGGCCTGGCGTACTCCACCAAGACCGCCTCCGGCCTCGACCTGCTCCTGCTCAGCCCCGGCGGCCCCAAGGCGTCCGGCGGCTTCCTGCTGATCGGTGTGGTGCTGGCCGCCCTCGCCGCCCTGATGCGCGGCACCCGCCGCACCGCCATCGTCACCGCCTGGGCTGTCGCCCTGACCGGCCTGCTCTTCGCCGTCATCGAGAACGGCAAGGACTGGGCCGGTCCCGCCACCCTCGTCTACGGTCTCGCGCTGCTGGCCGCCGCCGCGATCGGCGCCGAGGGCGCCAACGAGCGGATCGCCGCCAGCGGTTTCGGCTGGCGCCAGCCGGTCGCCGCCCTGGTCGCCTTCGCCGCGGTCGCCGCCCCGCTGCTCGCCGCCTTCACCTGGGTCATCGACGGCGCCGACGGCCCGCTCAAGCGCACCAACCCGCAGCAGGTGCCCGCGTTCGTCGCCGAGGAAGCAACCACCAGCGACCAGCCCCGCACCCTGGTGATCAGCGGCACCGAAGGCCACGTCGACTACGCCGTCGTGCGCGGCTCCGGCGCCCGGATAGGCGACGCCGAACTCGCCGCCGAGGCACCCCACGACCACGCCCTGGACACCGTGGTGGCCAACCTCGTCGCGGGGTCCGGCGCTGACCAGGGCAGCCGGCTCGCCGGATACGCGGTCCGCTACGTCCTGGCCCCCAAGGGCGCGCCCCACTCCTTCGGCCGCGTCCTCGACAGCACCCCCGGCCTGTCCCGGCTCAGCCAGTCCGACGGCACCGAGCTGTGGCAGGTCAACCAGAACGTCGCCCGCATCACCATCACCAGCAAGGGCGCCCAGCCCATCAGCGTCCCCTCGGGCCGCATCCAGGCGCACACCAAGGTGCCCGCCGGCCCGTCCGGCCGGGTGCTGCGCATCGCCGACACCGCCGGCTCCGGCTGGCACGCCACCCTCGACGGCTCCGCTCTCACCCCGGTCACCGTCGACGGCTGGGCGCAGGGCTTCGACCTGCCGGCCACCGGCGGCCGCCTGGACGTGACCTACAAGGAGCCGATCACCCACATCGGCTGGCTCGGTGTCCAGGCGCTCCTGCTGCTCGTCGTCGTCGTGCTCGCGCTGCCCGGCCGCCGTCAGGAGATCGACGACGACCTGCCCGACGCGGAGGGCGCCGTCACCGCCGACATCCCCGGCCAGGCCACGGGCGAGGGCCGCCGCGCCCGCCGCCTCCAGGCAGCCGCGGACGCGGAGGCCGCCGAGGCCGCGGACGGGGCCGCCTCGACCTCCGCCGCCGCGCCATCCACCGCGTCGGTCGAGGAGCCCGATTCCCCGGACGCCCCCGCCGAACCCTTGCCGGTCCGCGTACCGCCCGCCCGGGAAGAGGCCCAGGAGGCCCAGGAAGCCGGTTACGACCAGCAGCCCGGCTATCCCGCCCCGGCCGGCGGCTACGACCCGTACGCGGCCCCTGAGAGCGCCGACGGCTACACGTACCAGGACACCGGCTACCAGGAGGGCGGCTACCAAGAAGGCGGCTACCCGGACCCGTCCTACGCCCAGGGCGCCCCCGGCTGGGAGGGCGGGCAGCAGCCGTACCCGGCCGAGCCCGGGACGTACGACCAGCAGGCGTACGGCGACTCCTACGGCTACCCGGCGCAGCCCGGCTACGACCCCTACGCGTCGCAGCAGCCCGCCCAGGACGGCCAGGCGCCGTACGAACAGGGCTACGGCGAGCAGCAGCAGGAGTACGGCGAGCAGCAGGGCCAGGACGGCCAGGGCGGCGCGCAGCAGCCGTACCCCGACCAGGCCGGCTACGTCGACCCCGCCCCGTACTACGCAGATGGCGACCAGCGCCGCGATGGGAGCGACTACCAGTGAACCGCAGCACCCTGTCCCTGGCCGGTGCCGTGGTCGCGCTCGCCGTCCTGACCGGCGCGGCCTCGATGACCGGTGGAGACGACTCGCACACCGCCCCTGCGGCGTCCTCGTCGCGCCTGCCGGTCCAGCGCAGCACCCTGCTGTGCCCCGAGCCGTCGACGTCGGAGTTCGCCGACACCACGTACACGTCCTTCACGCCGCTCGGCAGCGGTTCGGGCACCGGCGCGTCCGGCGGCGACGCCACGCTGCTGCCGGCCACGCCCAAACCCAAGGCGCTCAAGCCGCTCACCGCCACCGGCAAGCCCGTCACGTCGTCCACCGACAAGTCGGACTCGCCCGCCCTCATCGGCACGGCGAACGGCCCCCTGGCGCCCGGGTGGAGCGTGCAGCAGACGACCGTCGTGAGCGACGGCCCCGGCCGCGGCCTGCTCGGCACCTCGTGTGTCGCCCCCGACAGCGAGTTCTGGTTCCCCGGTGCCAGCACCCAGGACGGCCGCCAGGACTACGTCCACCTGGTCAACCCCGACGAGACCCCCGCCGTGGTGGATGTCGACCTGTACGGCAAGGACGGCCAGCTCAAGGGCTCGACCGGCGACGGCATCACGGTCCCGGGCAACAGCTCCAAGCCGGTGCTGCTGTCCACGCTCATCGCCGACAAGGTCCAGGACCTGACCGTGCACGTCGTCGCGCGCAGCGGCCGGGTCGGCGCGGCCGTGCAGGCCACCGACAACAAGGCCGGCACCGACTGGCTGCCGGCCGCCGCCCAGCCCGCCGGCGACCTCGTCATGCCGGGCATCCCCGCCGACGCCACCGACGTCCGCCTGATCACCTATGCGCCTGGCTCCGACGACGCCGACCTGACGCTGAAGCTCGCCACCTCCACCGGCTCGATCACCCCGGCCGGCCACGAGACGCTGCACGTGCGGAGCGGCATGACCACGGCCGTCGACCTCGGGGACCTCACCAAGGGCGACGCCGGGTCCCTGGTCATCGGATCGAGCAGCTCGCACTCCCCGGTACCGGTGGTGGCCGCGCTGCGGATCACCCGCGGCAAGGGCAGCAAGCAGGAGATCGCCTTCCTCCCCGCGACCAGCCCGATCGACCGGCAGGCGACGGTCGCCGACAACCGCGCCAAGGGCTCCACGCTCGCCCTGACCGCCACCGGCAAGGACGTCAGCGTGAAGATCACCTCCTCGGCGGGCTCCACCGCGGGCACCGCCGCCGGCAAGACGGTCACCGTCAAGGCGGGCTCGACCCTGTCCATGGCTCCCCCGGAGCCTTCCGGCCTCAAGGGCTCCTACGCGGTGACCGTGCAGCGGCTGTCCGGCGGGCAGTTGTACGCGTCACGGATGCTGGCGCTGCCGCTCGACGGGGTGCCGATGTTCACGATCCAGCCGATGCCGGACGACCAGGGGATGGTCGACGTGCCGCAGGCCGCATCCGACCTGCGCGTCCTTCAGCACTAGCGTCCTGGGGCGCCTGGCCTCCTGGGGTGTGTGATCGCCCAGGGTGCCTGGCGCCGCCTGGCGTCCTAGGGTCGCAGGCGCCGTCGTGCCGCCTTCGCGCCCAGGGTGCGAAGGAGGCCCTCACTCCTCGCCGTATTTGGGGTCGACGTTCTCCGGCGACAGCCCGAGCAGCTCGGCGACCTGCTCGACGACGACCTCGTGCACCAGCAGCGCCCGCTCGTCGCGGCCCTTGGCGCGGATCTCCACCGGGCGGCGGTAGACCACGATCCGGCTCGGCCGGTCCTTCGCCGCGCCGATCAGCCGCCCGAGCGGCACCGGGTCGCCGTCGGACGGCGGAGCGTCCTGCGGCCAGGGCACGTCCTGCACGGCGAACTCCACGTCGGCCAGTTGCGGCCAGCGCCGCTCCAACCGGTCGGCGGCATCGCGCACCAGGTCGTCGAAGGCGTCGGCCCGGCTGAGCGCGAGCGGCACCTGCGGGGGCGCGATGGGCCCGCGCATGCCGCGGCCGTGGCGGTCGCGGTGCCGCGGCCGAGGCGCGGGCTGGGGCGGGGGAGTGGGGGCCGAACTGTCCATCAGCGTGAGCCTAGCCCCCGAGACGGGTCCGCACAGCAGGGCGTCACCTCCACCCGCGCCCGGCCCGCCGTACGGGCGAGCCACGCCCCGGCCGCCGACCGCGTCTGCGACCGGTTACTGCCCGATCCGTTTCCCGTTGGGACCGGATCGGGCCACAGAAGTGACGGATATCCGCCAGCCGGCATGCGAACCCGACGCACGTGACGACGGCGGCCACAGCGTTACTCTCGGTATCCGCTTCTGGTGCTCCGACGGTTGCCGCAGGTCAGCCTCGTACATCCGGCGTAGCCGGCCCCGAACGGCGCCGAGCGACACGACCGGGTGACCTGGCGGAGAGTCGTCGCGGCCCGCTCAAGAGTGCGGTACCGTCCAACCTCGTGAGCCCTGTACGTCGCTGTTCGCGCACCGCTTGCGGCCGCCCCGCCGTCGCGACACTGACGTACGTCTACGCGGACTCCACAGCCGTGCTCGGCCCGCTGGCCACGTACGCCGAACCCCACTGCTACGACCTGTGCTCGGAGCACTCCGAGCGCCTCACCGCGCCGCGCGGCTGGGAGGTCGTCCGCCTGGCCACCGACACCGGCCCGGTCCGGCCCAGCGGCGACGACCTCGAAGCCCTCGCCAACGCGGTCAGGGAAGCGGCCCGCCCGCACGAACGCGGCCAGGGCGGTGCGGCCACCGCGCGCGACATCGACCCGGTGGAGGTCGCCCGGCGCGGGCACCTGCGGGTCCTGCGGTCACCGGACCAGTAGGCTCGCCGGCCCCGGACCGCGTCTCGGATAGGTTGTCCGGACCGGACCGCCCGGGACCGTAACGCAGAGGTGTGCAGTGCCCCAATCATCGGGTTCTTCGGCGTCACCCGACCTGTCGCAGATCATCAAGGCGTACGACATCCGCGGAGTCGTCCCCGACCAGTGGGACGAGCCGCTCGCCGAGGTCTTCGGCGCCGCTTTCGCCACGGTCACCGGCGCCACCGCCATCGTCGTCGGCCACGACATGCGGCCGTCCTCGCCCGGGCTGTCCCACGCCTTCGCGCGTGGCGCCGCCTCCAGGGGCGCGGACGTGACCGAGATCGGCCTGTGCTCCACCGACGAGCTGTACTTCGCCAGCGGCCGCCTCGACCTGCCCGGCGCGATGTTCACCGCCAGCCACAACCCCGCCCGGTACAACGGCATCAAGATGTGCCGGGCCGGTGCCGCACCCGTCGGCCAGGACACCGGCCTCGCCGAGATCCGCGACCTGGCCGAGCGGTGGTCCGCGACCGGGCTGCCGGCCGGCGCCGCCACCCCGGGCACCATCACCACCCGCGACGTCCTCGGCGACTACGCGGGCTTCCTGCGCTCCCTGGTCGACCTGTCCGGCATCCGCCCGCTGAAGGTCGTCGTGGACGCGGGGAACGGGATGGGCGGCCACACCGTGCCGACCGTCCTGGACGGCCTGCCGATCGACCTGGTGCCGATGTACTTCGAACTGGACGGCACCTTCCCCAACCACGAGGCCAACCCGCTCGACCCGAAGAACCTCGTCGACCTCCAGGAGAAGGTCCGCGAGACCGGCGCCGACCTCGGCCTCGCCTTCGACGGCGACGCCGACCGCTGCTTCGCGGTGGACGAACGCGGGGAACCCGTCTCCCCCTCGGCCGTCACCGCGCTGGTCGCCGCCCGTGAGCTGGCCAAGCACCCGGGCGCCGCTGTCATCCACAACCTGATCACCTCCCGCTCGGTGCCCGAGGTCATCGCCGAGCACGGCGGCACCGCGGTGCGTACCCGCGTCGGCCACTCCTTCATCAAGCAGCGGATGGCGCAGACGGGCGCCGTCTTCGGCGGCGAGCACTCCGCGCACTACTACTTCCGCGAATTCTGGAACGCCGACACGGGCATGCTCGCCGCGCTCCACCTGCTGGCCGCCCTCGGCACCCAGGAGGGACCGCTGTCCGCCCTCGTCGCCTCCTACGACCGCTACGCGGGCTCCGGCGAGATCAACAGCACCGTCGCCGACCAGGCCGGCCGTACCGCCGCCGTACGGGCCGCCTTCTCGGCGGAGGAGGGTGTCAGCTTCGACGAACTCGACGGCCTGACCGTCTCCACCCCCGACTGGTGGTTCAACCTGCGCGCGTCCAACACCGAGCCGCTGCTGCGGCTCAACGTCGAGGCCCGCGACGCCGCGACGGTCGGGCTCCTGCGCGACCGGGTGCTCGCCATCGTCCGCGACTGACCGCGCTGTCCGCGCCGGGCCGACGGGCCGACGGGCCTGTACGGCGGCGCCGTTCGGCCGGTTGCCGGCAGGGACCGGGCGTCCGGGCGGCGCCGTACCGCGGCCCGGACGGGCAGCCCGGCTCCCGGCCGCGCCCGGACGGGAGCCGGCATGCGGGCGGGTCCGACCCGCCACCGGGCACGGCGATAGGCTGAACCCGCAGGCCGCAACGGCCCACGACCGCCGCAACCCGCACGGAGGACCCGCCATGCCGCTCGTCGAACCCAGCCTCCTGGAGATCCTTGCCTGCCCGGCCTGCCACGCGCCCCTGCGCGAGGACGACGCAGCGGCCGAACTCCTGTGCACCTCCGGCACCTGTGGCCTGGCCTACCCCGTGCGCGACGACATCCCCGTGCTCCTCGTCGACGAGGCCCGCCGCCCCGCCTGACCCCAGGCCGTACCCGCACCCGACCGGGAGGTCGTGTTGTTCGACGAGTCGCTGTTGGAGGACCCCGACGCGCTCGCCCGCGCCGACGTCCACGGACTGCTGCGCGGCGTCGCCGCGGCCGGCGCACGGGTGCGCACCGCCCTACGGCTCGCCGAGGAAGCGGGCCTGGCCGAACTGCGGCCCGACGGCCGTCCGCGTGCGCTGCTCATCGCGGGCAGCGGTCCCGAGGCCGCCGCCGTCGCTGACCTGTTCGCCGCGCTCGGCTCCGGCGTCGCCCCGGTCCAGTTGCTCACCCCGACCGGCCCCACACCGGCGCAGGCACGCTGGACCCTGCCCGGCTGGACCGGCCCCCTCGACCTGCTGCTCCTGCTCAGCGAGCACGGCACCGAACAGGGACTCACCGATCTCGTCGAGCAGGCGTACCGCCGCGGCTGCACCGCCGCCGCCGTCACCCCGGCCAGAGCCCCGCTGGCCGACGCCGTCGGACAGGTCCACGGCATCGCGCTGCCCTTCGCCGGCCCGGGCAGCGGCTTCGACTCCGCCGCCGACTCCGCCCCGGCGACGACCGACACCGGCGCGTTCTGGGCACTGCTCACTCCGGTGCTGGCCCTCATCGGCCGGATCGGCCTGATCAGCGCCTCCACCAGTGCCCTCCAGGCCGTCGCCGACCGGCTCGACGCGATCGCCGCCCGCTGCGGCCCGGCCGTGGCGACCTACAGCAACCCGGCCAAGACCCTCGCCGCCGAACTCGACGGCTCCCTGCCCCTGTTGTGGAGCCAGGGCCCGGTCGCCGCCGCCGGTGCGCGCCGCTTCGCGACCGTCCTCGCCACCCGCGCCGGGCGGCCCGCACTCGCCGCCGAACTGCCTGCCGCCCTCACCGCTCACGGCCCCCTGCAGGCAGGCGCCCACACCCTGGCCGGCGACCCCGACGACTTCTTCCGCGACCGGGTCGAGGACACCCAGGAACTGCGACTGCGCATCGTCCTGTTCCAGGAGGCCCCCGACCAGCCCGGCTCCGCGGCACCCGCCGCCCGCGAGCAGGCATACGCCCACGACACCCCGCTCAGCGAGATCACCGCTCCCGGCGGTAGCCCGCTCGACACCGCCGCAGAACTCCTCGCCCTCACCGACTTCGCCGCCGCGTACCTGGCCGTCGCCTCGACCGAGAGACCATGACCGGAATGAATCGCCTCACCAACACCATCCGCCCCTACGCCTGGGGCTCCACCACCGCCATCCCCGAACTCCTCGGCACCGCGCCCACCGGCGAGCCCCAAGCCGAACTGTGGATGGGCGCCCACCCCGGAGCCCCCTCCCGCATCGACCGCGGCCACGGCCCCGTCGCCCTCGACGCCGTCATCGACGCGGACCCCACCGCGGAACTCGGCGAAGCCGCCGTCAAGCGCTTCGGCCCCCGCCTGCCCTTCCTGTTCAAGGTCCTCGCCGCCGGCGCACCCCTCTCCCTCCAGGTCCACCCCGACCTCGCCCAGGCCGCGGCCGGTTACGCCGAGGAGGAAGCCCGCGGGATTCCCCTGGACGCCCCGCAGCGCAACTACAAGGACGCCAACCACAAGCCCGAGATGATCGTCGCGCTGTCGCCCTTCGACGGCCTGTGCGGCTTCCGCCGGCCCGCGGAGGCCGCCGACCTCATCGACGCCCTGGGTGTCCCCACCCTCACGCCCTACGTCGACATCCTGCGCGCCCACCCCGAGGACCGTGCCCTGCGCGAGGTCCTCGCGGCCGTCCTCGGCGCGGACCCCGCCGCCATGGCCGAGACCGTACGCGCCGCCACCGAGGCCGCTGCCCGCCTGGCAGCGACCCCCGGCACCTCCCACGCCGCCGCCTACGCCGCCTACGCCAAGGCCGCCCACAGCTTCCCCGGCGACCGCGGCATCATCGCCGCGATGCTGCTCAACCACGTACGCCTCCAGCCCGGCGAAGCCCTCTACCTCGGTGCCGGCGTCCCGCACGCCTACCTCGACGGGCTCGGTGTCGAGATCATGGCCAACTCCGACAACGTCCTGCGCTGCGGGCTCACCCCCAAGCACATCGACGTACCCGAACTCCTGCGCATCGTCCGCTTCGAGGCCGGCGACCCGGGCGTGCTCCGCCCTGAGGCTGCGCCCGACGGCGAGGAGCTCTACCCGGCCCCCATCGACGAGTTCCGCCTCTCCCGCTACCTCCTCGCCCCCGGCGCCGACCCCCGCACACTGCCCGCCGGCACCCCGCAGATCCTGCTGTGCACCAGCGGCGAGATCCGCCTGCGCACCGTCGACGCCTCCTCCTCTCCTGCCGCCACCCTCACCCTCGCCCAAGGCGAATCCGCCTACGTCCCAGCCGGCGAACGCACCGAACTCACCGGCCAGGGCACCCTCTTCCGGGCGACCGTGACCGCGTAGCCCGCCTGACGCACCGCCAGACGACCGGGTCGCCGCCACAGGGCTCTGCGACAATGCCCGTCCGAACCCCCGAACCGACGGGTTCCGAGCGCCCGCCGACCGAGCCGACCGAAAGGACACCCACCACCCATGAGCGCGTCAGGCGGAAGCAAGGCGATCATCGCGGCCCTCAGCGCCAACCTCGCGATCGCCGTCGCCAAGTTCGTCGCCTTCGCGTTCAGCGGCTCGTCCTCGATGCTCGCCGAAGGCGTGCACTCCGTGGCCGACTCCGGCAACCAGGCGCTCCTCCTCATCGGCGGCAAGAAGGCCAAGCGCGCCGCGAACGACGAACACCCCTTCGGCTACGGCCGCGAACGCTACGTCTACGCCTTCCTCGTCTCGATCGTCCTGTTCTCCGTCGGCGGCATGTTCGCCCTCTACGAGGGCTACGAGAAGATCCGCCACCCGCACCCCGTCGATCACTGGTACTGGCCGGTCGGCGTCCTGGTCTTCGCGATCCTCGCCGAGGGCTCCTCCTTCCGTACCGCGGTGAAGGAGTCCAACCACACCCGCGGCGACCTGTCCTGGGCCGAGTTCATCCGCCGTGCCAAGGCACCCGAACTCCCCATCGTCCTGTTGGAGGACTTCGGCGCCCTGATCGGCCTCGTCCTCGCCCTGGCCGGCGTCGGTATCGCCCTCGCCACCGGCAGCGGCGTCTGGGACGGTATCGGCACCCTGTGCATCGGAACTCTCCTCATCTGCATCGCACTTGTCCTCGCCGCGGAGACCAAGTCCCTGCTGATCGGCGAAGGCGCCGGTCCTGAGGTCAGCGACCGCATCCGCACCGCCATCGCCGACGGGGACACCGTCACCGGCGTCATCCACATGCGCACCCTCCACCTCGGCCCGGAAGAACTCCTGGTCGCCGCCAAGATCGCCGTGGACCACGACGACACCGCCGTCCAGGTCGCCGCCGCCATCGACGCGGCCGAAGAACGTATCCGCGCCGCAGTGCCGATCGCCCGTGTCATCTATCTCGAACCCGACATCTACAGCGCGGCCGCCGCCGCGGCGGGCCCCGACCCCGACCAGACCCCCGGCGGCCGCTGACCGCGACCCCCTGCGGCAGAAGCGCCGTCCGGTGTAGATTCATACGTAGCCAGACGTCGCTGCTGATGGCGGTCGGGCGGTCATCGCACAACGACCGGCCGAGGGAGAGAGGGCCTCCGACGGATTGCGCTGCCACAAGGGGACAGGTGTGTCCGTAGTACTCGGAACGCCATGCCGCGCGGCAGCGCCGTGTCCATGTCCACCTCGACCACCACGAGGAGCAGCCCGTATGACCACCACCGCCACCGACTTCAAGGTCGCGGACCTCTCCCTTGCCGCGTTCGGTCGCAAGGAGATCACCCTCGCCGAGCACGAGATGCCCGGCCTGATGTCCCTGCGCTCCGAGTACGCCGCCGCTCAGCCGCTGGCCGGCGCCCGCATCACCGGCTCGCTGCACATGACGGTGCAGACCGCCGTCCTCATCGAGACCCTCGTCGCCCTCGGCGCGCAGGTCCGCTGGGCGTCCTGCAACATCTTCTCCACCCAGGACCACGCCGCGGCGGCCATCGCCGTCGGCCCCGAGGGCACCGCGGACAACCCGCAGGGTGTCCCCGTCTTCGCCTGGAAGGGCGAAAGCCTCGAAGAGTACTGGTGGTGCACGGAGCAGGCTCTGACCTGGCCGAACACCCCCACCGGCGGCCCCAACATGATCCTGGACGACGGCGGTGACGCCACGCTCCTGGTGCACAAGGGCGTCGAGTTCGAGAAGGCCGGCGCTGTGCCCGCCACCGCCGCTGACGACAGCGAGGAGTACGGCTACATCCTCGACCTGCTGCGCCGCACCATCTCCGCGAGCCCGCAGAAGTGGACCCAACTGGCCTCCGAGATTCGCGGCGTCACCGAGGAGACCACCACCGGCGTCCACCGCCTGTACGAGATGCAGCAGGACGGCACGCTGCTCTTCCCGGCGATCAACGTCAACGACGCGGTCACCAAGTCGAAGTTCGACAACAAGTACGGCTGCCGCCACTCGCTTGTCGACGGCATCAACCGCGCCACCGACGTCCTCATCGGCGGCAAGGTCGCCGTGGTCTGCGGCTACGGCGATGTCGGCAAGGGCTGCGCCGAGTCGCTGCGCGGCCAGGGCGCCCGCGTCATCATCACCGAGATCGACCCGATCTGCGCGCTGCAGGCCGCGATGGACGGATACCAGGTCGCCACCCTCGACGACGTCATCGAGACCGCCGACATCTTCGTCACCACCACCGGCAACCGCGACATCATCATGGCCTCCGACATGGCCCGGATGAAGCACCAGGCGATCGTCGGCAACATCGGCCACTTCGACAACGAGATCGACATGGCCGGCCTCGCCAAGATCCCCGGCATCGTCAAGGACGAGGTCAAGCCGCAGGTCCACACCTGGACCTTCCCCGAGGGCAAGACGCTGATCGTGCTCTCCGAGGGCCGCCTGCTGAACCTCGGCAACGCGACCGGCCACCCCTCCTTCGTGATGTCCAACTCCTTCACGGACCAGACCCTGGCCCAGATCGAGCTGTTCACGAAGCCCGAGGAGTACCCGATCGGCGTCTACGTGCTCCCGAAGCACCTCGACGAGAAGGTCGCCCGCCTCCACCTGGACGCGTTGGGCGTCAGGCTCACCACGCTCCGGCCCGAGCAGGCGTCCTACATCGGCGTCAAGGTCGAGGGCCCCTACAAGCCGGACCACTACCGCTACTGACCGGCGTAGTCGCGAGCCCGCGCGACTCACCCAGCGGCGAACAGATCCACCGCGCACCGGCCCCCGTCTCGCCCGCGAGGCGGGGGCCTTGCCAGACCCCGAAACCGGACGATGCCCCGCGGCCGCTACTCGTTCTACGACACGCATGACCACACTCCCCTGGGTGCAGAACACTTCCACTGCGCCACCGGCCCCTCCGGCTGGCGCTACACCGCGCAGACCACCACGCCCGAAGGCGCACACGCGGGATCGATCGACCTCACCATCGACGACCTCGGCCGTCCCATCCGCCTCGAGCTGCACGCCGCCGCATGGCAGGTCCGCGCAGCCGCGATCGACGGCGTCACCTGGGTCAGAACAGACCCGACCGGCGAGCACGCCCAAGAAGGCAACGCGCCCGCGCACGCGTTCACCGGTCTATCGCCGGCGTTCCTGATCGCCACCGCCCGGCTGCTCCGCCTCGAACCGGGCGCGCCGGCCACCCGCGTACGTCTCGTGTCATTCCAGGCCCCCGTCCTCGCACCGCTCACCGTCGACCAGTCCTGGTCGCTCCTCACAAGGACAGCACATTCCACGGACAGCGGTTTGCTGCCTGTGGATAACTTCCGCGTGGACGACCTGGCCACCGGCGATCAGTACGACGTCCACCTCGCCGGCGACGTGGTCCTGGCCGCGCCGGGCATCGAGCTGGAGGACCTTGACACGCCACCGTCCACCTTCGGCTGATTTGACGCGTGCCTGGGTCGGATGTAGGTTAGAACGGTTGTCGCGAGCCGGACTCGTCCGGGATGACGCGCGAGAACCTTGTCGCTTCGCTTGCCGAAGGCACCAACCCCCAGTCGAGAGAAATCTTGAGTCGGGCATCCGTGTCTCCGAAAGGCGGGTGGTAATTCCGACCGAAAAGCTTCTGCTAAGGTTGGAACACAACGAAGGGAAAGCCCGGAGGGGCCCGGAAGGGCAGCCGATGGCAGCTTCCGTT
>NZ_JBFBIV010000087.1:0-34125 GCF_040702025.1 Streptomyces sp. NPDC088194
GGGCCGTGTCCCGACTCCCTGCGGGGAATCCCGGACACGGCCCTGGCGTTCGGCACCGCACGGGTGGCTCTCACTCCGGCGGGACGATCTGCTTCTCCTCGGCGAAGTGGCACGCCGAGGGGTGCTCGGCCGGGCCCGCGGTGCCGCGGAAGACCTCCGGCACCGCCAGCGGCGGCTCCTTCTCGGCACAGATCTCCTGGGCCTTCCAGCAGCGGGTGCGGAACCGGCAGCCGGACGGCGGGTTGGCGGGCGAGGGCACGTCGCCGGCCAGGATGATCCGCTCCCGGTGCTCGCGCGCCTCCGGGTCGGGCACCGGCACCGCCGAGAGCAGCGCCTGCGTGTACGGGTGGGTCGGGTGCTCGTAGATCTGCTCGTCCGAGCCGATCTCCACGATCTTGCCGAGGTACATCACGCCGACCCGGTCGGCGATGTGCCGCACGATCGACAGGTCGTGCGCGATGAACATGTACGACAGCTGGAACTCGTCCTGCAGCCGCTCCATCAGGTTGACCACCTGCGCCTGCACCGAGACGTCCAGCGCGGAGACCGGTTCGTCGGCCACGATGATCTCGGGGCGCAGCGCCAGGCCGCGGGCGATGCCGATCCGCTGCCGCTGGCCGCCGGAGAACTGGTGCGGGTAGCGGTTGATGTACTCGGGGTTGAGCCCGACCACGTCCAGCAGTTCCTGCACCCGGCGCCGCCGGTCCCCCTTCGGGGCCACCTCGGGGTGGATGTCGAAGGGCTCGCCGATGATGTCGCCGACCGTCATCCGCGGGTTCAGCGAGGTGTAGGGGTCCTGGAAGACCATCTGGATGTTGCGGCGCACCGCCTTCAGTGCCCGCCCGGACAGCTTGGTGATGTCCTCGCCCTTGAAGACGATCTCGCCCGCGGTGGGCTCCTCCAGGTTCATCAGCAGCTTGGCCACGGTGGACTTGCCGCAGCCGGACTCGCCGACGATGCCGAGCGTCTCCCCCGCGTACAGGTCGAAGTTGACGCCGTCGACGGCCTGGACGGCGCCGATCTGCTTCTTGAAGAGGATGCCGCGGGTCAGCGGGAAGTGCTTGACCAGGCCCCGGACGGTCAGGATCGGCTCGCGCCCGGAGGGGTCGGGCGGCACGGGCCGCTCAGGCGTCTGCGGACGGGAGGCTGTCGTCATCCAGGGTCTCCTTCCAGAAGTGGCAGGCGCTCGCCCGGTCCTGGTCGACCCGGTACAGCGGGGGCACGTCGGTGCGGCACACGGCCTGCGCGCGCGGGCAGCGCGGGTTGAAGGCGCAACCGGGCGGGATGTGCAGCAGATTGGGCGGCAGGCCCTTGATCGCGTACAGCTCGCGGCCCTTCTGGTCCAGCCGCGGGATCGAGTCGAGCAGGCCCTTGGTGTACGGGTGGGCCGGTGCCCGGTAGATGTCGTGGACCGGCGAGGTCTCCACGATCCGCCCGGCGTACATCACCGCGATCTTGTCGGCGACGTCCGCGACCACCCCCAGGTCGTGGGTGATCAGGATCAGGCCCATGTTGTACTCGCGCTGCAGATCCGCGAGCAGGTCCATCACCTGCGCCTGCACCGTCACGTCCAGCGCCGTGGTCGGCTCGTCCGCGATGATCAGGTCCGGCTCCAGGGCCAGCGCCATCGCGATCATCACGCGCTGCCGCATACCGCCGGAGAACTGGTGCGGGTACTGCTTGACGCGCTCGCGGGCGGCCGGGATGCGGACCCGCTCCATCAGCTCGATCGCCTTGGCGCGGGCGTCCTTGCGGGACGCCTTGTGGTGCACCCGGAACATCTCGCCGAGCTGCTCGCCGACGCTGAGCACCGGGTTGAGCGAGGACAGCGCGTCCTGGAAGATCATCGCCATCTTCGCGCCGCGGACCCGGCGCCGCTCCTCGGTGCCGAGCTTGAGCAGGTCCCGGCCCTGGAAGACCACCTCGCCGCTGGTGATGAAGCCGGGCGGCGTGTCGAGGATGCCCATGATCGCCTGCGCGGTGACCGACTTGCCCGAGCCGGACTCGCCGAGCACCGCCAGCGTCTCCCCGGCGTTCACCGAGTAGTCCACGCCGTTGACCGCCTTCGCGGTGCCCTCCCTGGTCCGGAACTCCACGTGCAGGTCGCGTACGTCGAGCAGCGGGCCGCCGTCGCCGGGCGGCCGCCCGGGCGCCACCACCGCCGCGTCCGTGGCTCCTGTGCCACCTGTTGGCATCGCGACGCCTCCTAGCGCAGCTTGGGGTCGAGGGCGTCGCGGACCGCGTCGCCGAGCATGATGAACGCCAGCACCGTCAGGCTCAGCGCGCCGGCCGGCCACAGCAGCATGTGCGGCGCGTTGCGGATCTCGTTGGACGCGTCGGAGATGTCGATGCCCCACGAGACGGTGGGCGGTTTCAGGCCCACCCCGAGGTAGGACAAGGTCGCCTCCAGCGCGATGTACGTGCCCAGCGCGATGGTGCCGACCACGATCACCGGGGCGACCGCGTTGGGCGCGATATGGCGTACCAGCATCCGGGAGTTGCCGGCGCCGAGCGCGCGGGCGGCCTGCACGTAGTCGTTCTGCCGGGCGGTGATCACCGAGCCGCGGGCGATACGCGCGATCTGCGGCCAGCCCAGCAGCACCATGAACCCGACCACCGGCCACACCGTGGAGTTGGTGACCACCGACAGGAAGACCAGGCCGCCCAGCACGACCGGGATGCCGAAGAACACGTCGCTGATCCGGGAGAGCACCGCGTCCCACCAGCCGCCGAAGAACCCGGCGAGGCCGCCGAGCACGCTGCCGAGGATGACCACGCCGGCGGTGGCGCACACGCCGACGGTGACCGACGCCCTGGCCCCGTACACCACCCGGGTGTAGACGTCGCGGCCCTGGTTGTCGAAGCCGAACGGGTGCCCGGGGGACGAACCCTCCTGCGCCCTGGCCAGGTTGGCCTTCAGCGGGTCCTGGGTGGCGATGGTGCCGGGCCAGATCGAGATGAAGATCAGGAAGAGGATGATCAGCGCGGAGATGATGAAGATCGGGTTGCGCCGCAGGTCGCGCCAGGCGTCGGACCACAGGCTGCGGGGCTTGGCGGCCGGGCCGCCCTCCTGGCCCTCCCCCGGCGGCTTCTCCAGGGTCTCCGCGTCGGTGGCGGCCAGGTCCATACCGCCGCCGAAGCCGCTGGTCGGCGCGATGGCCTGGTTGGGGTCGACCGCTTCGTTCGGGTCGATCGGTTCAGGCATAGCGAATCCTCGGGTCCAGGACCGCGTAGAGCAGGTCGACAAGCAGGTTGGCCAGCAGGAAGACCAGCACCAGGATGGTGACGAAGCCGACCACCGTCGGCGCGTTGTTGCGCAGGATGCCCTGGTAGAGCTGGTAGCCGACACCGTGGATGTTGAAGATCCGCTCGGTGACGATCGCGCCGCCCATCAGGGCGCCGATGTCGGTGCCGATGAAGGTCACCACCGGGATCAGCGAGTTGCGCAGCAGGTGCCGGATGATCACCCGGCGCCGGGGCAGGCCCTTGGCGACGGCGGTGCGCACGTAGTCGGCGCGGGTGTTCTCGGCGATGGAGGTGCGGGTCAGCCGGGTGACGTAGGCGAGCGAGACCAGGGCCAGCACCAGGCCGGGCAGGATCAGTTCGTTGAACGGCGCGCTCGGCGACACCGAGGGGCTGGTCCACTTCAGCTCCACGCCGAAGATGTACTGGAGCACATAGCCGGTGACGAAGGTCGGCACCGAGATGACCACCAGGGTCAGCAGCAGCACCCCGGTGTCGACCGGCTTGCCTCGCCGCATGCCGGTGATCACGCCGAGGGCGATGCCGATGATGATCTCGAAGATGATGGCCACGATGGTCAGCCGGATGGTGATCGGGAAGGCGCTGCCCATCAGCGAGGTCACCGACTGGCCGTTGAAGGCGGTGCCGAAGTTCCCGCTGAAGATGTTCTTCATGTAGTGCAGGTACTGGGCGCCCAGCGAGTGGTCGAGGTACAGGTCGTGCCGGATCTGGGCCGCGGTGGCCGGGTCGGGTGCCCTTTCGCCGAAGAGCGCGGCGACCGGGTCGCCGAGCGCGTAGACCATGAAGAAGATCAGGAACGTGCTGCCGATGAACACCGGGATCATCTGGAGCAGCCGCCGGATCACATAGCGTCCCATGGGGCCTCCTGCACGGGGAGTGGGCGGAGGCCGCACCGGGGCGACCCGGTGCGGCCTCCGGCCGGTCTCACTTGACCTTGATCTCGTTGTAGACCGGGACGCTGAACGGGTTGAGGAGGACGTTGCTCAGGTT
Organism: Streptomyces sp. NPDC088194; assembly: GCF_040702025.1. Classification (NCBI taxonomy): domain Bacteria; kingdom Bacillati; phylum Actinomycetota; class Actinomycetes; order Kitasatosporales; family Streptomycetaceae; genus Streptomyces; species Streptomyces sp. NPDC088194. Next base: position 4,255 of record NZ_JBFBIV010000087.1, read on the forward strand.
CGAGGAGTAGCCCGCGCTGCCGTTCTGGTACCACAGCGGGATCGCCGGCATGTCCTTGACCAGCAGCTTCTCCGCGTCCTGGAAGGTGCTGATCGCCTTGCCGGTGTCGCTGTCGGCGTTCGCCTGGTTGACCAGCTTGTCGAACTGCGGGTTGCTGTAGTGCGAGTCGTTCGACGAGGCGTTGGTGAAGTACAGCGGCTGCAGGAAGTCCTGGATCAGCGGGTAGTCCATCTGCCAGCCGGACCGGAACGGGTTGGTCATCTGCTTGTTGGTGATCTTGTTCCGGAAGTCGGCGAAGGTGCCGGTGGGCTCGCCCACGCACGCCTTGTTGTTGCCCAGCACGTTGTTGATGCTGTTGCAGACCGCGTCCACCCACTCCTTGTGCGAGCCGGTGTCGGCGTTGTAGCCGATGGTGATCTTCCCGCCCGGCAGGCCGCCGCCCTGCGCGATCAGCTGCTTGGCCTTGGCGGGGTCGTAGGTGCACTCCTGGCCGCACAGCCCGGCCTTGTAGCCGCCCGCGCTGCCGAGCACCGGCGAGGTCCAGTCGGTGGCGGGGGTGCGGGTGTTCTGGAAGATCTGCTGGGTGATCTGCTTGCGGTTGATCGCCATCGACAGGCCCTGCCGGACCATCGCGGACTTCGCCGACGACCAGCGGTTGCTGTACAGCGGGAAGGCGATGGTCTGGATGATGCCGGCCGGCTCGTTGATGTAGCGGCTGCCGAGGTCGGACTTGACGTTCTTCAGCTGCGAGGCCGGGATGTCGTCGACCAGGTCGATGTTGCCGGCCTGCAGGTCGGTGTACGCGGTGTTGTTGTCGGTGTAGACCCGCAGGTCGACGCCCTTGTTCACGGCCGCGTCCGGCCCGGTGTACCCGTCCCACTTGCGCAGGGACATCTGGGTGCCCTTGGTGTAGTTCTGGATCAGGTACGGCCCGTCGCCGATCGGCTTCTTCAGCCAGGCCGCGTGGTTGGTGAAGAACGACTGCGGCAGCGGGTAGAACGCCGCGTAGCCGAGGGTGTCCGGCCACAGCGAGAACTTCTGGTTGAGCTTCACCTTGAACTCGGTGTTCGACACCTTCGTCAGACCCGAGAGCTTGGTGGCGGTGGCCGTGGCGCCGGCGGCGTCCGGGTGCACCTTGTCGTAGCCGTCGATCTGCTCGAAGAAGAAGGCGTTGAGCTGGGCGTTCTTCAGCAGCGCGCCGTAGTTCCAGGCGTTGATGAAGGAGTCGGCGGTGACCGGGGTGCCGTCGGAGAACTTGAAGCCCGGCTTGATCTTGATGTCGAAGTTCTGCGCGTCGGTGCTGGTGATCGACGAGGCGATCAGGTTCTCGGCCTTCGCCGTCTTCGGGTTGTACTTCTTCAGGCCGCGGAAGACCATGTCGAGCACCTTGCCGCCCTGCACCTCATTGGTGTCGGCCGGCTCCAGCGGGTTCTGCGGGTCTCCCCAGGAGGCGCGGACGATCCCGTTGCTGCTACCGCCGCTGCTGCCGCCGCTGCTTCCGCCGCCGCAGGCCGTGGCGGCCAGCGCGACCGCCAGCACGCCCACCGCACACCTCACGCGTGTGGCTCCGCGCATCGAACGCCTCCTCATGGGTCACAAATGGCATGTGAGTACTCATGACACCCCAATACGGACACGACCGCACTTCTTCGCTCCCGTGTCGTGGGCCCAAAGTGCGGGTCAGGAGGTGGCCGGGCGGCGGAAGTTCACCCGGTTGGCCGCGCCCGGGCGGTCGCGGAACCCGTGCACGCCGAAGCGCCCCGGCCCGCGGCAAGGCGGACCGGGGCGCTCCCGGGTGTTATACGGCGGCGGCTCGCGCAGCGGGCCGGCGCCGGCTGTGTGCGACGGTGCGTCAGGCGGCGTCGGCGGACGCGCTGCCGACCACGTCCTTCTCCGCCGCGAAGTGGCACGCCGACTCGTGCGCGGCCGGGCTGTCGGAGCCGGCGAAGACCTCCGGCACCGCGAGCAGCGGCGTCTCCTGCGCGCACCGCTCCTCCGCCTTCCAGCAGCGGGTGCGGAACCGGCAGCCGGACGGCGGGTTGGCGGGCGAGGGCACGTCGCCGGAGAGGATGATCCGCTCCCGGTGCTCGCGCGCCTTCGGGTCCGGCACCGGCACCGCGGACAGCAGCGCCTGCGTGTAGGGGTGGGTCGGGTGCTCGTAGATCTCGGTGTCGGTGCCGATCTCCGCCATCCGCCCCAGGTACATCACGCCGACCCGGTCGGAGATGTGCCGCACGATCGACAGGTCGTGCGCGATGAAGATGTAGGACAGGCCGAACTCGTCCTGCAGCTTCGCCATCAGGTTGATCACCTGCGCCTGCACCGAGACGTCCAGCGCGGAGACCGGCTCGTCGCAGATGATGATCTCCGGGTTGAGGGCCAGGCCGCGGGCAATGCCGATCCGCTGCCGCTGGCCGCCGGAGAACTGGTGCGGGTAGCGGTTGATGTACTCGGGGTTGAGCCCGACCACGTCCAGCAGCTCGCGCACCCGGGCCCGGCGGTCGCCCTTCGGGGCCACCTCGGGGTGGATGTCGAAGGGCTCGCCGATGATGTCGCCGACCGTCATCCGCGGGTTCAGCGAGGTGTAGGGGTCCTGGAAGACCATCTGGATGTTGCGGCGCACCGCCTTCAGCGCCCGGCCCGAGAGCCGGGTGATGTCCTCGCCCTTGTAGAACACCTCGCCGGAGGTGGCCCGCTCCAGGTTCATCAGCAGCTTGGCCACGGTGGACTTGCCGCAGCCGGACTCGCCGACGATGCCGAGCGTCTCCCCCGCGTACAGGTCGAAGGAGATGCCGTCGACGGCCTTGACCGCGCCGATCTCCTTCTTGAAGAGGATGCCCTGCGTCAGCGGGAAGTGCTTGACCAGGTTGCGGACCCGGAGGATGGGCTCGCGGACGGCGGGCTCGCCGGCGGCGGGCGCACGAGAGGCGCGCTCACGGGAAGTGGGCTCAGTCACCGATCGTCTCCTTCCAGAAGTGGCAGGCGCTGCCCCGCTCGGCGCCGACGGTGTGCAGCGTCGGCACCTCGGTACGGCACACGTCCTGCGCGATCGGGCAGCGCGGGTGGAACGCGCAGCCACCGGGGATACGGGTCAGGTTGGGCGGCAGGCCCTTGATCGCGTACAGCTCCTGGCCCTTCTGGTCCAGCCGCGGGATCGACTGGAGCAGGCCCTTGGTGTACGGATGCGCGGGCGCGCCGTAGATGTCGTGCACCGGCGAGCTCTCCACGATCCGCCCGGCGTACATCACCGCGATCTTGTCGGCGACGTCCGCGACCACCCCGAGGTCGTGGGTGATCAGGATCAGGCCCATGTTGTACTCGCGCTGGAGCTCCGCGAGCAGGTCCATCACCTGCGCCTGCACCGTGACGTCCAGCGCCGTGGTCGGCTCGTCCGCGATGATCAGGTCCGGCTCCAGGGCCAGCGCCATCGCGATCATGATCCGCTGGCGCATACCGCCGGAGAACTGGTGCGGGTAGTCGCCGATCCGGTCCTTCGCGGCTGGGATGCGCACCCGGTCCATCAGCTCGATCGCCTTGGCCCTGGCCTGCTTGCGGGACATCCCCTGGTGCACCCGGAACATCTCGCCGAGCTGGTAGCCCACGCTGAGCACCGGGTTGAGCGAGGACAGCGCGTCCTGGAAGATCATCGCGATCTTCCGGCCGCGTATCCGGCGGCGCTGCTCGGCGGACATCTTCAGCATGTCCTGGCCCTGGAAGAGGATCTCGCCGTGCGTGATCCGGCCGGGCGGCATGTCGAGGATGCCCATGACGGTCTGCGCGGTGACCGACTTGCCGGAGCCGGACTCGCCGAGCACCGCCAGCGTCTCACCGGCGTTCACCGAGTAGTCGACGCCGTTGACGGCGCGGGCCACCCCGTCACGGGTGTGGAACTCCACGTGCAGGTCGCGTACTTCCAGCAGCGGAGTGGTGGACGCGGGCGCCGCGGCGCCCGCCCTCTCGTCGGTGACAGTCAACGTGACGCCTCCTAGCGCAGCTTGGGGTCGAGGGCGTCGCGGACCGCGTCGCCGAGCATGATGAACGCCAGCACGGTGATGCTGAGCGCGCCCGCCGGCCACAGCAGCATGTGCGGCGCGTTGCGGATCTCGCTGGACGCCTGGGAGATGTCGATGCCCCACGAGACGGCCGGCGGCTTGAGGCCCACGCCGAGGAAGGACAGCGTCGCCTCCAGCGAGATGAACGTGCCCAGCGCGATGGTGGCCACCACGATGATCGGGGCGAGCGCGTTGGGCGCGATGTGCCGCAGCAGCATCCGGGTGTTGCTCGCGCCGAGCGCGCGGGCGGCCTGCACGTAGTCCTGCTGCTTGGCGGTGATCACCGCGCCGCGGGCGATACGCGCGATCTGCGGCCAGCCCAGCAGCACGATGAAGATCGACACGGTGGTGACGGTGCCGCCCTTGACCACGGAGAGGAACACCACGCCGCCGAGCAGGATCGGGATGCCGAAGAAGACGTCGCTGATCCGGGAGAGGATCGCGTCCCACCAGCCGCCGAAGAACCCGGCGAGGCCGCCGAGCAGCGAGCCGAGCACCGCCACCCCGAGGGTGGAGAAGATGCCGACCGACACCGACGCGCGGGCGCCGTACACCGTGCGGGTGTAGACGTCGCAGCCCTGGGTGTCGAAGCCGAACGGGTGCCCGGAGCTGGCCCCCATCTGGGACTTGGCCAGGTCGCAGGAGAGCGGGTTGCCGCTCGCGAGCACGCCCGGCCACAGCGAGATGAAGATCAGGAAGAGGATCAGCAGGCCCGATATGTAGAACATCGGCTTGCGGCTGAGGTCGTGCAACGCGTCGGACCGCAGGCTGCGGGCCTTCTCGCGCTCCTTGCCCTGATCGGAGGGCTGCTGGGGGGTGGTGGCGACGCCGTTGACCACCGAGTGGCTGTCGGTCATCTCAGACATACCGAATCCTCGGGTCCAGGACCGCGTAGAGCAGGTCGACGAGCAGGTTGGCGGCGAGGAAGACGATCACCAGGATGGTGACGAAGCCGACCACCGTCGGTGGGTTCTGCCGCAGGATGCCCTGGTAGAGCTGGTAGCCGACGCCGTGGATGTTGAAGATCCGCTCGGTGACCACCGCGCCGCCCATCAGGGCGCCGAGGTCGGTACCGAGGAAGGTGACCACGGGTATCAGCGAGTTGCGCAACAGGTGCACGGTGACCACGCGCCGCCGGGGCAGGCCCTTGGCGACCGCGGTACGCAGGTAGTCGGCGCGGGAGTTCTCCGCGACCGAGGTGCGGGTCAGCCGGGCCACGTACGCCAGCGAGACGCCGGCCAGCACCAGGCCCGGCATGATCAGGTCGCCGATCGGGGCGCCCTCGGCGACCGCGGGGTTGGCCACGTGCCACTTCACACCGAAGAAGTACTGGAGCAGGTAGCCGGTCACGAAGGTGGGGACCGCCACCACGACCAGGGTGAACGCCAGCACGCCGGAGTCGGCGAACCGGCCGCGCCGCAGGCCCGCGACGAGGCCCAGGCCGACACCGACCACCGCCTCGATCGCGAAGGCGACCAGGGTCAGCCGGATGGTGACCGGGAAGGCGGTACCCATCAGCTCGGTGACCGGCTGGCCGCTGGCCGAGGTGCCGAAGTCACCGGTGAAGATCTGCTTCATGTAGTGGATGTACTGGGCCGGTAGTGAGTGGTCCAGGTACATCGCGTGCCTGATCTGCGCCGCGGTGGCCGGGTCGGGCGCTTTGTCGCCGAACATGGCCGCCACGGGGTCGCCGAGGGCGTAGACCATGACGAAGATCAGAAACGTCGTGCCGATGAAGACCGGCACCATCTGGAGCAGTCGCCTGATGACGTAGCGCCCCATGTGTCCTCCATGGATCGGACCAGACGGTGGTGCGCGCCCGCCCCGGGGTCGCCGGGGCGGGCGCGGCACGGCATCAGGTCAGCTGTTGACCGTGATGTCCGTGTAGACGGGGTAGCTGAACGCGTTCTCGGTCACGTTGGACACGCGCTTGGACCAGCCCGCCTCGCCGTTCTGGTACCAGAGCGGGATCACCGGCATGTCCGTGAAGAGCAGCTTCTCGGCCTGCTGGTAGAGCTCGGTCGCCTTGGTGGTGTCCGGCTCGGCGTTCGCCTGCTTGATCAGCGCGTCGAACTTCGGGTTGCTGTAGTGCGAGTCGTTCGAGCTGCCACCGGTCGCGTACAGCGGCGTCAGGAAGTCGTCGATCAGCGGGTAGTCCATCTGCCAGCCCGACCGGAACGGGTTGGTCATCTGGCCCTTGGTGATCTGGTTCCGGAAGTCGGCGAAGGTGCCGGTGGGGGCACCCACGCACGCCTTGTTGTCGCCCAGCACGTTGTTGATGCTGTTGCAGACCGCGTCCACCCACTGCTTGTGGGAGCCGGAGTCGGCGTTGTAGCCGATCGTCATGTGGCCGCCGGGGATGCCGCCGCCCGCCTTGATCAGCTCGCGCGCCTTGGCCGGGTTGTACGTCACCGCGTCGCCCGCGATGGTGGCGCTGTAGCCGCCGGCCGCGCCCAGCACCGGCGAGGTGAGGTCGCCAGCCGGGGTGCGGGTGCCCTGGAAGATCTTCTGGGTGATGGTCTTGCGGTCGATCGCCATCGACAGGCCGAGCCGGACCTTGTCCATGCCGGGCGCGTTCCACGCCTTCTGGTTCAGCGGGAACGACACGGTCTGGATGATGCCGGCCGGCTGGTTGAGGTAGCGGCCGTCCAGGTCGGACTTGGCGTGCGTGAGCTGCTCGGCCGGGATGTCGTCCAGCACGTCCAGGTTGCCGGCCTGCAGGTCGGCGTAGGCGGTGTTGGAGTCGGTGTAGACCTTGAGCAGCACGCCCTTGTTCTTCGGCTTGCTCGGCCCGGTGTAGTACGGGTTCGGGACCAGCTTCATGCTGGAGCCCTTGGTGTAGGACTCGACCTTGTACGGGCCGTCGCCGACCGGCTTGTTGAGGTAGCCGGCGTGGTCGGTGAAGAACGACTTCGGCAGCGGCGCGAACGCCTTGTAGCCGAGCCGGTCCGGCCAGGTGGAGAACTTCTGGGTGAGCTTGACGGTGAAGGTGCTGCTGTCCACGACCTTCAGGCCGGACATGGTCTTCGCCGTCGGCGCGCCGCTGCCCGGGTGCACCTTGTCGTAGCCCTCGATGTCCTCGAAGAAGTACGCGTTGAGCTGCTTGTTGGTGAGCAGCGCGCCGTAGTTCCACGCGTCCACGAAGGAGCTGGCGGTGACCGGGGTGCCGTCGGAGAACTTCAGACCCGGCTTGAGCTTGATGGTGAAGTTCTGCTGGTCGGTCGTGTCGATCGACTGGGCCGCCTCGAGGTTGGCCTTGCCGGTCTTCGGGTCGTACTCCTTGAGGTCCATGAAGATCATGTCCAGGACCTTGCCGCCCTGCACCTCGTTGGTGTTCGCGGGCTCGAGCGGGTTCTGGGGGTCACCCCACCAGGCCCTGACGATCCCGTCGTTCGAGCCGCCGGCCTTGTCCGAGCTTCCGGAACCGCAGGCGGTCGCGGCCAGCGCGACTACCGCCGCTCCTACGACCCACTTGGCGCTCTTGGCACCGCGCATGGGTATGCCTCCTCAGGAGTCACTGTCGATACATGTGTCGATGTGTGAGAAGGCCGAGCGCCCCCTGACACCCCTGACAGCGACTGCGACCTTCTGTGCTCGTGAGTCGGCGCGGCAGTGGCTGCGCGTGACCCATTGACCCGAGCTCAACCTGATCCACTATCCGCTACGGAAGAGGGCTGCCGTGCAGCCGTGATCACGCCCAGGTCACGAGGCCGCGCCTACACCGTCCTGAAATCCGGACAATCCGGAACGTATACAGACACGCACAAATCGGAAATGTGATCTAACTAACGACCACTTGTGTCCGATAAACGGACGGCGAACAAACGGCGCAGGTCATGCCGAAGGGGCGCTGGACGTGACTCCCAGCGCCCCTTCGGTGACAGATCTAGCGCTTGGCGCGAGCGGCCGCGCGGCCGCGCTCCTTCTGGTCGAGGACGACCTTGCGGATGCGGACCGTCTCCGGAGTGACCTCGATGCACTCGTCGTCGCGGCAGAACTCCAGCGACTGCTCCAGCGACAGCTTCCGCGGCGGCACGATCGACTCGGTGACGTCCGCGGTGGAAGACCGCATGTTGGTGAGCTTCTTCTCCTTGGTGATGTTCACGTCCATGTCGTCGGAGCGCGAGTTCTCACCGACGATCATGCCCTCGTAGACCTCCGTGGTCGGCTCGCAGAACAGCACGCCGCGCTCCTGGAGGTTGGTCATCGCGAACGGCGTCACGACGCCGGCCCGGTCCGCGACGAGCGAGCCGTTGTTGCGGGTGCGCAGCTCGCCGAACCACGGCTCGTGGCCCTCGAAGATGGAGTGCGCGATGCCCGTGCCGCGGGTCTGGGTGAGGAACTCTGTCCGGAATCCGATCAGGCCGCGGGACGGCACGATCCACTCCATCCGAATCCAGCCCGACCCGTGGTTGGTCATGGTCTCCATCCGGCCCTTGCGGGAGGCCATCAGCTGGGTGATCGCGCCCAGGTGCTCCTCCGGCGAGTCGATGGTCATCCGCTCGATCGGCTCGTGCACCTTGCCGTTGATCTCCCGGGTGACCACCTCGGGCTTGCCGACGGTCAGCTCGAAGCCCTCCCGGCGCATCGTCTCCACCAGGATCGCCAGCGCCAGCTCGCCGCGGCCCTGCACCTCCCAGGTGTCCGGGCGCTCGGTCGGCAGCACCCGCAGCGACACGTTGCCGACCAGCTCGCGCTCCAGCCGGTCCTTCACCAGGCGCGCGGTCACCTTGTGGCCCTTGCCGCCCTTGCCGACCAGCGGCGAGGTGTTGGTGCCGATCGTCATCGAGATGGCCGGCTCGTCCACCGTGATCAACGGCAGCGCGATCGGGTTCTCCGGGTCGGCCAGCGTCTCGCCGATCATGATGTCCGGGATGCCGGCCACCGCGCAGATGTCACCGGGACCGGCGGACTCCGCGGGCTTGCGGGTCAGCGCCTCGGTCATCATCAGCTCGGTGATGCGCACGTTGGAGATGGTGCCGTCGCGCTTGATCCACGCGACCGTCTGACCCTTCTTCAGGTGCCCCTCCTCGACCCGCAGCAGCGCGATACGGCCGAGGAAGTTGTCCGCGTCGAGGTTGGTGACGTGCGCCTGGAGCGGCGCCTGCTCGTCGTAGGTCGGCGCGGGGACGGTGGACAGGATGGTGGAGAAGAACGGCTCCAGGCTGTCGCTGTCGGCCGGCACCGTGCCGTTGTCCGGCTTGGTGAGCGAGGCGATGCCGTCCCGCGCGCAGGCGTAGACGATCGGGAACTCGATCTGGTCCTCGTCCGCGTCCAGGTCCAGGAACAGGTCGTACGTCTCGTTGACGACCTCGTCGATCCGGGAGTCGGGGCGGTCGGTCTTGTTGATGCACAGGATCACCGGCAGCCGGGCGGACAGCGCCTTGCGCAGCACGAAGCGGGTCTGCGGCAGCGGGCCCTCGGAGGCGTCCACCAGCAGCACCACCGCGTCCACCATGGACAGGCCGCGCTCGACCTCACCGCCGAAGTCGGCGTGGCCGGGGGTGTCGATGATGTTGATCGTGACCGGGTCGCCACCGTCCTTCGGGTGGTACCGGACGGCGGTGTTCTTCGCGAGAATGGTGATGCCCTTCTCGCGCTCCAGGTCGTTGGAGTCCATCATCCGGTCGTCCAGATGCTGGTGCGCGGCGAACGCCCCGGCCTGCTTCAGCATGGCGTCCACCAGGGTCGTCTTCCCGTGGTCGACGTGGGCGACGATGGCGACGTTACGGATGTCGTGGCGCGTGGACATGAATGCGGCGCTTCTCCCGGAATCGTGGATGGCGTCGCGCCTTCTCCTTCGACGCGAATCGCCCGCCGGGCAGGGTCACGCCACGGCCTCACCCCATGGTACGGGGAGCTACGCGGTGCGTTGACGACCGCGGCTCCCTCCGGGGCGGGATCGGAGGGAGCCGCGGTCGTCGACGGGCACCGGGAACGGGACGGGCACCCCGGAGGGCCGGGGCGCCGTAGCCGCTACTTCCGGAACCCGATGTTCTGGTAGCTGGGGGTCTGGAACCCGAAGGCCCCGGCGTTCGCCACGTTCGTCCTGAGCGCGACCACCTCGGGGCGCTGGTAGAGCGGGATCGACGCGGCCGCCGCCCAGATCCGCTCGTCCGCCTGGTTCGTGAGGCTGCGGGCCTGCCCGGAGTCGAGCTCGGAGCCGGCCCGGGCCATGAGCTGGTCGATCTGGTCGGTGCCGACCCGCGTGTAGTTCTCGGCGACGGCGAGCGACCCGTCGGGCGCGGGCACCGGCTTGGCGAAGATCGGCGTGTCATCGGTGGCCGGGAAGGCGGTGCCGGGCCAGGAGTACAGCGCCAGGTCGAAGTCCCCGGACGCGATGTGGTCCTGGAAGAAGCTGTCGTCGTCCACCTTGCTGATCTCCGTGCGGATGCCGATCTGCGACAGCATCCGGGCGATCTGCCCGCCCACGTCGTCGAGCGTCGGCGAGTCGGCCGGCAGGACGAACCGCATGGTCAGCCCCTTGCCGTCCTTCGTCACCGCCCGCGCCGGCTCCACCACGGTCAGCGCCCCGGACGCGGAGGTACGGCCCGAGCCGGCGGCCGGCCCGGCGGCCTTGTCACCGGTCTTGCCGGCGGCCGGCCGCTGCCAGCCCGCGTCGGCCAGCAGCGCCGCGGCCTGCTGGGCGTCCGCGGTGCCCAGCGCCGAGCTGTGGTCGCTGTACCCGGCCTGCGAGGGCAGCACCAGGTGGTTGCCGAGCGGCTCCGCGGGCAGTCCGAGCGGCTTGAGCACGGTCGCGGCGATCTTCTTCCGGTCGATCGCGCGGGCCACCGCGTGCCGGACACGCTCGTCCGCGAGCGGACCGGAGCTGCCGTTGAGCGCGAGCTGCGCGTACGCGTCGTCCGGGGCGGTGCGCACCCCGACGCCCTTGGTGCCCTTGGCCGCCTTCAGCTCGCCCGGGTCGATCTCGGCCACGTCCAGCTTGCCCGCGGCCAGCTCCGCCGGGCGCTTGTCGCGCGGCGTCGCGGTCAGCACGATCTGGTCGAGCTTGGCCCGGCCACCCCACCAGCGGGTGTTGCGGGCGAGGGTGACGGTGCCGGCCTTGGCGTCCTCCGCTTTGACCGTGAACGGGCCGGCGGACACCGCCAGCGCGGTGCGCACCCCGTCGTTGAAGGAGTCCGCGCTGCCGGTCACCGTCTTCGGGTACAGCGGCGCGAAGAGCGAGCGCCAGTCCGCGTAGGGAGTGGCGAAGGTGACCTTGACCTGGTGGGCGCCGGCGCCGGGGGCGATCGCCGAGATCCGGTCGTAGCCGGCGTTGCGGGCGGTCCAGAACGAGGTGTTCTTGCCGCCGAGCGCCTTCCACTGCGAGGTGAAGTCGTCCGCGCCGATCGCCCGGCCGTCGCTCCACTTCGCCTTCGGGTTGAGGTCGTAGGTGACGACCTGGCGCGGGTCCTGGGCGGTGACCTTCGCCGCGGTCACGTAGTCCCGGTCGAGCCGGGGGGCGCCGTGGGCGTCCAGCCGGAACATCGCCGGCAGCGTCGCGCCGGTGACGGTGGCGGTGCCGGCGTCCGCGTCGGCCTGGAAGGCGTTGAGGGTCTTCGGCATCTCGTCGACGGCCCAGGTGAGGGAGCCGCCGTCGCGCACCCCGGCGCGGGAGACCGCGGCCACATCGGTGCCGGCGGTGCCGGCCGCCTTGGTCCCGGACGAGGAGCAGGCGGTCAGCGCGGTGGCGCCGACCGCCAGCGCCAGGGCGACACATGCCGTGGTCGACACGGCACGACGGCGCCGTTCCGGGGCGGCCGGCGGTACGGCGGTCGGTTTCGCGCTGCGGTTCATGGGCTCGGACACCTCCGCGACCCGGCCGGCGCCGCTCTGGGGCGCACGACCGGGACGTCATCGATCGGCCTGAAGCACGGGGACGGGAAGAGTGAGGGCCCGGCCCTCACTGCAAGAAGACCTGTGCCCCTTTCGACCCGTGACACGACGCACCTGCGCCCGGGGTCCACCCGGACGGCTCAGAAACCGCCGCCGACCGCCGTACGCACCAGGTCGACCGCCGGTCGCGTCACCGTCGCACCACCTGTCACATCACCTGTCACGTCACCTGTCACGCCGTCGGCCGCGCCACCGGCCGCCCGGCGGGCTCCCGCCCCGGGCCGCACACGGTCGGTGCAGCGGTCTTCACAAGAGCAGGTGTGACACGCGACACTCTCAAGCGCTGCTTCCCCACTTCGCACGGCGACAGATGGCGAGGGCGCTCCATGTCCCTGCACGACGACCTGACTTCGGTCCAGCGGCGGCTGGACGACCTGATGCGCTGCGTGGCGCGGCTGGACGAGCACGCCGGCGACACCCTGGACATGCGCCGGGTGCGTGCGACCGCGGACCATCTGCGGGACAGCCTGGCCCTGCTGACGGAGTCGGTGCCCGCCGCCGCGGACCGCCGCACCCTGGAGATCGTCTCGATCCCGGACGCGCCGTACGACCGCGGGCTGTGGGCGGACGCCGAGGACGAGGGGCTCGGCTCTCCCTACCGGCACGCGCCCTGACCCTGCCGCCGGCCGCGAGTCCGTACGGCCGGCCCGGCCGCGGCCGCTCCCCCGGGCCGCCGACGAATCCCCCTCTCCCCTCCCCGGCCGCCCCGGCGCGTGACGCCGGCGACCGCTCCCGCGGCCTTCCCGGCCCCGGCCCGCCGCCTCGCGGCGGGTGCGCCCCTTGCCATCCCCCGCGGAGTCACCTTTGTCCACCGGAACCACCCCGAGCACCCCGAGCACCCCACCGAGCACCTCGCCGTCCCCGCCGCCGGCGGCCGCCCCCGCGCGGATCGCCCACGGCGTCGGCAGCCCCGGCCGCGCGGCGATATCCGCGCCGCACCTGAGAACGGACCGATGGTGGCTGCCGCCCCTGGTCAGCGCGCTCGGCCTGGCCGCGTTCATCGGCTACTCGACCTGGCGGGCGTTCGCGAACAGCCACTACTACGCCGCGCCGTACGTGTCGCCGTTCTACTCGCCGTGCCTCGCGTCGAACTGCACGGACATGAACGGCGGCGCCGACTGGCACCTGTTCGGGAACTGGTGGGGCCTGTCGCCCGCCCTGCTGGTGCTGATCTTCCCGCTGGGCTTCCGGCTGACCTGCTACTACTACCGCAAGACGTACTACCGGTCGTTCTGGCTGTCCCCGCCGGCCTGCGCGGTGGCCGAACCGCACGCGTCGTACAGCGGCGAGACCCGGCTGCCGCTGATCCTGCAGAACGTCCACCGCTACTTCTTCTACCTGGCCGTGGTGGTCGCGGGCATCCTCACCTACGACACGGTGCTCGCCTTCCGCGACCGGCACGGCAACTGGGGCCACGCCGGCCTCGGCACCCTCGTGCTGCTGGTGAACGTCGGCCTGATCTGGGCGTACACCCTCTCCTGCCACTCCTGCCGGCACATCATCGGCGGCAAGCTGCGGCACTTCTCCGCCCACCCGGTGCGCTACCGGCTGTGGGGATGGGTGGGAGTGCTCAACGGCCGCCACATGCTGCTCGCCTGGTCCTCGCTGATCAGCGTCGGTGTCGCGGACCTGTACGTGTACCTGGTGTCCAGCGGCGTATTCGACGATCCGAGGTTCTTCTGAGATGACGAATGTGGAACGGCACGCGTACGACGTGGTCGTGGTCGGCGCGGGCGGCGCGGGGCTGCGCGCCGCGATCGAGGCACGGGAGCAGGGACTGCGGACCGCGGTGATCTGCAAGTCCCTGTTCGGCAAGGCCCACACGGTGATGGCCGAGGGCGGCATCGCGGCGAGCATGGGCAACGTCAACTCCGGCGACAACTGGCAGGTGCACTTCCGCGACACCATGCGCGGCGGGAAGTTCCTCAACCACTGGCGGATGGCCGAGCTGCACGCCAAGGAGGCCCCGGACCGGGTGTGGGAACTGGAGACCTGGGGCGCGCTGTTCGACCGCACTGCGGACGGGAAGATCTCGCAGCGCAACTTCGGCGGCCACGAGTACCCGCGGCTGGCGCACGTCGGCGACCGTACCGGCCTGGAACTGATCCGCACCCTCCAGCAGAAGATCGTCTCGCTCCAGCAGGAGGACCACGCCGTCAGCGGCGACTACGAGTCCCGGCTGAAGGTCTTCCAGGAGTGCACGGTCACCCGCGTGCTGAAGGGCCCCGGCGGCGAGGTCGCCGGGGTCTTCGGGTACGTCCGCGAGTCGGGCCGGCTGTTCGTGATCGACGCGCCCGCGGTGGTGCTGGCCACCGGCGGCATCGGCAAGTCGTTCAAGGTCACCTCCAACTCCTGGGAGTACACCGGCGACGGGCACGCGCTGGCGCTGCTGGCCGGGGCGCCGCTGATCAACATGGAGTTCATCCAGTTCCACCCGACCGGGATGGTCTGGCCGCCGTCGGTGAAGGGCATCCTCGTCACCGAGTCGGTGCGCGGCGACGGCGGGGTGCTGCGCAACAGCGAGGGCAAGCGGTTCATGTTCGGCTACGTGCCGGACGTGTTCAAGGAGAAGTACGCGCAGAGCGAGGAGGAGGCCGACGGCTGGTACACCGACCCGGACCACCACCGCAGACCGCCGGAGCTGCTGCCGCGCGACGAGGTGGCCCGGGCGATCAACTCCGAGGTGAAGGCCGGCCGCGGCTCCCCGCACGGCGGGGTGTTCCTGGACGTGTCCACCCGGCTCAGCCCCGAGGAGATCACCCGCCGGCTGCCGTCGATGCACCACCAGTTCAAGGAGCTGGCCGACGTCGACATCACCGCGGAGGCGATGGAGGTCGGGCCGACCTGCCACTACATGATGGGCGGGGTCGACGTGGACCCGGACACCGCGGCCGCGGCCGGCGTGCCGGGACTGTTCGCGGCCGGCGAGGTGGCCGGCGGGATGCACGGCTCCAACCGGCTGGGCGGCAACTCCCTGTCCGACCTGCTGGTCTTCGGCCGCCGCGCCGGGCTGCACGCGGCGCGGTACGCGGCCGGCCTCGGCGACGGCCGGCCGGTCGCGGACGGCGCGCAGATCGACGAGGCCGCGGCGGAGGCGCTGCGGCCGTTCGACGCCGCGGGTGCGGCGGGGAGCGGGGCCGAAGCCGGTCCCGTGGAGAACCCGTACACCCTGCACCAGGAGTTGCAGCAGGTGATGAACGACCTGGTCGGGATCATCCGGCGGGCCCCGGAGATGGAGCAGGCGCTCTCCCGGCTGGCGGTGCTGCGCGAACGGGCGGCGCGGGCCGGGGTGGAGGGGCACCGGCAGTTCAACCCGGGCTGGCACCTGGCGATCGACCTGCGCAACATGCTGCTGGTCAGCGAGTGCGTGGCGCGGGCGGCGCTGGAGCGTACCGAGAGCCGCGGCGGCCACACCCGCGACGACCATCCGGAGATGGACCGCACCTGGCGCAAGGTCAACCTGGTGTGCGAGCTGTCGGACGCGGCCGGCGGCGCGGTGGACCTGCGCCGCCGCCCGACCAGCCCGATCCGGCCCGACCTGCTCGACCTGTTCGAACGGGACGAGCTGCTGAAGTACCTGACGGACGAGGAGTTGGACGCGTGAGCGCTTACACGGCCCGGTTCCGGGTGTGGCGGGGCGACGCCGAGGGCGGCGGGCTGCGGGACTACGACGTCGAGGTGAACGACGGCGAGGTGGTGCTCGACATCATCCACCGGCTCCAGGCCACCCAGGCGACCGACCTCGCGGTGCGCTGGAACTGCAAGGCGGGCAAGTGCGGTTCGTGCAGCGCGGAGGTCAACGGGCGGCCCCGGCTGATGTGCATGACCCGGATGTCGGTCTTCGCGCGGGACGAGACGGTGACGGTCACCCCGCTGCGGGCCTTCCCGGTCGTCCGCGACCTGGTCACCGACGTGTCCTTCAACTACGCCAAGGCCCGCGAGATACCCGCGTTCGTGCCGCCGAAGGGCGTGCCGGCCGGTGAGTACCGGATGGCGCAGGTCGACGTGGAGCGCTCGCAGGAGTTCCGCAAGTGCATCGAGTGCTTCCTGTGCCAGGACACCTGCCATGTGGTGCGCGACCACGAGGAGAACAAGAGCGCGTTCGCCGGGCCGCGGTTCCTGATGCGGGTCGCCGAGCTGGACATGCACCCGCTGGACGCCGCCGCCGCGGACGGCGGCCCGACCCGGGCGGAGTCCGCGCAGGACGACCACGGCCTGGGCTACTGCAACATCACCAAGTGCTGCACGGAGGTCTGCCCCGAGCACATCCACATCACCGACAACGCGCTGATCCCGTTGAAGGAGCGCGCCGTCGACCGCAAGTACGACCCGCTGGTGTGGCTCGGCGCGAAGATCCGCCGGCGCGGCCAGTAAGCCGGACCTCGGCACGGCCGCGCCGCCCCGACGGTCGCTCCCGCTCAGGGAGTTCACCCGACGGGTGGCGCGGCCGCCGGCCACGCCACCTTCAGCACCTGCGGGTTGCCGTCCCGGCCCAGCCGCAGGATCGGGCTGGCCTTGCCGACCGGATTGCTGCCGGTGCGGCTGGTCTGGTAGTTCGCGGTGAACCGGATCGGGCCGCTCGAGCCGAGCACCTGGTGCGCGCCCTGGAGCGCGCCGAGTTCGCCCGCCACCGCGTCGGCGCGCGGTTGCCGCTGCTCGGTCAGCCGGACCGCGGACACCCCGGTCAGCGTCGCGTCGTACGCCGTCATGGTGTTGCCGTCGGTCAACGTGCCGCCGGGGAAGAGCCGTTGGAAGGTCTGGTCGAAGGCGCGGAAGCCGCGGGCGCCGTCCTGCTCGTCCCGCGCCGCCGCGGGGTCGTGGGCCGACGTCCACTCGTCGGGGTGCGCGACGCCCGCGTAGTCCACGGTGACATGGCCGTTCAGGTCGTGCCGGAACTGCGGGGTGATCGCCAGGTTCGACATGTCGTCGCCGCTGACGATCTCGATCGACTTGTCCAGGCAGGTGCTGGCGAAGGCGTGCACCAGCACCCCGACGTCCTGGCCGCGCCCGGCGAAGAGCACCACCGCGGGCTGCTGGGCGCAGATGTCCAGCGCCATCTGGCTGATCCGGGTGGCCACCTCCTGCTCGGCCTCGGCCTGTTCGGACTCCGACGTGGCCCGGTCCCGCTTGGTCGTGTCGAACGGCTCCACGTCCACGATCCGGTGGTGCGGTATCGCGGCGAACTTCCGGAATCCGCTGACCAGCGTGGCGTCGTAGCTGTCGCCCGCGTTGCCGTCCTCGACCAGCACCGCGCGGGTGGCCGCCTGCACGTACGACAGTGCGGCGGCCATGTTGTCCTCGTTGCTCGGGGCGACCCGGACGAAGTTCTTGATGTCGCTGAAGCTGTCGGCGGTGATGCTGGAGCCGACCACCGGGATGTTCCGTGCGGTCAGTTCGCGCACCGCGCTGCGGGTGCCGTCCAGGCTCAGGCCGAGCCCGGTCACCGCCGCCACGTGCTGGGCGGTGGCGTGCTCGATCGCGGAAGTGGCCGCCTTCCACTGGTTGGCCTGGTAGCCGTCGCTGGCGATCAGCAGCTGGATGTACGGCGCGACGCCCTCGACGTTCTGCCGGTTGGCGTAGTACTGCGCGGTGTAGGCGCCGCGCACCTGCTCGACGACGGCGGACATCGCCATGATGCTGCCGCTGTGCGCGGAGATCGGCAGCAGCACCACCACGCTGACGTAGTCCTTCGGGTGTTCGCGGGTGACGTCCCGGTTCTCCTTCCGGATCGCCTGCTCGACGCCTTTCAACCGCGTGTCGAACGGGTACGACCCGTCGGTGATGCCGACGCACTCGCCGTTCGCGCCGTGCTGGGTGACGGCGGTCGCGCCGCCGCGCATACACGGCTGGTTCCGGAAGTGGTCGACGAGCGCGAACACCCCGAACGATCCCGCGACGAGACCCGTGACGACCGCCAACACCACGCCGATCCGCATCGGGCGGGGCAGATTTCCGTACCACTGTTCGGGGACTCGGAGCATGCGCGGCACTCTCATCGATCCCACTCCTCCTCGATGAGGTGGTATTTCCCGGATTCCTGGAACAGCGCCTCGTTGCCGCCGCAGATCGCGGCGAGGTTCCCGTACTCGGCGGAGATCAGCCCGGCCAGGTGGTGGCGCGGGTCGAACGACCGGTCGCCGTGGAGCCATCGCGCGGTCACCAGGCGGCTGATGGTCCGGTTGCGGTCGCGCGGGTCGGGCCGCCCGGCGAGCGCGGTGACGTAGGTGCGCGGATCGCCGTCCGTACGCAGCCGGTTGGGGGCCGCGGTCACCTGGCGCAGGATCACCTGCCAGCTCTCGGGCGACGCGCAGCGGTCGTACTCCCGCTCCAGGTAACCGGCGACCGCGGTCAGCGGCTCCCGGCGGGACGGGGTGGCCTGCGCGAGCAGGTGGTGATGGCGCAGCGGCGCGTCGTGGGCGCCGGAGTAGTGGGCGGCGTAGCCCTGGTGGGCGCCGTCCCACACCTCGGGGAGCGCGGCGAGCCGGCGGTGCAGCAGCAGGGCGGCCAGCGGGTGCAGCCGGGCGGCGGGGCCGACGGGCGCGTCCGGCGCGCCGTTCGGGTCCGGTTCGGCCGCTCCGTCGAGCGGGTCGGGCGCCTCCGCCAGCCACAGCGCCGCGCCGAGCCGGCGGCGGGCGGTGGCGGCGTCGAACCGGGTCCAGCCCAGGAAGTGCAGCGCCGCGGTACCGGCGCCCAGCCGCAGACCGGGGGTGAGCGCGAGCACCGCCATGGTGTCCAGCAGCGAGCCGCCGTCGGGGCCGATGCCGCCGTCCGGCCCGTCGACGTGGTCGTCGGCGAGGATGCGGCGCAGCAGGTAGGCGGCCACGGTCGGAGCTCCGGCGGGCCCGTCCTCCGCCCCCTCCGCCGACCCGGGCGGGGTGGGGCGGGCCGGCGCGCTCCAGTGGTCGGGCAGGTACTCGGCGGCGGGCAGCGGCCGGTCCAGCAGCCGGCGCGGGTCGTCCCCGGCCGCCTCGGGCCGGGCCAGCAGGTGGGAGAGCCGATCGACCGCCTCGGGGTGGCCGTCGGTCAGGTCGCTCAGGTGGCTCGCGTCGCGCTTCTGGCTGCCCAGCACGCTGCTGCCGCACATCACCACCACGTCCTCGCGGCCGAGGCCGGTGAGCCGGATCGGGTACCACCACACCGGGTGGTCCTCGCCCGCGGGCGCGGCGGGGTGCCGGACGGCGAAGCTCAGCCGGTCGTCGGTCGAGGCGAGCGGCGCCATCGATGTGTGCGCCCGGCCCCGCCGGGCGGCCACCACCAGCGCGGGGTCGGGCCGCTCGCGGGCCCGGTGGCTCTCGCGGCGGCACTCGGCGAGCAGTTCCAGGAACAGCTCGCCGGCCCGGCTGCCGGCGTTGTCCAGCATCAGCAGGCAGTTGGCGGGCCGCTGGCCGCGCAGCGAGCGCCGGTTGAAGTCCGTGCGCAGGTCGGCCAGCAGGGCGGCGCACACCGTCTTCAGCGCGGTGCGGGCCGCGTCCGGCGCGTCGCTGCGCCCGTGGTGGCGGCGGTGGATCTCCCACAGCCGGTCCTCCGCGCTGCCGACGCCCGGGGCGTGGTCCTTCAGCCAGCTCCTGGCCTTGGCGTCGCCGCGCCGGCGCCGGCCGACCGCGGACAGCAGCAGGCCCAGCGCCCTGGCCGTGGCCGACAGCAGCACCTGCTGGTCGGCGGGGAGCAGCGGCGCGGCCCGGGCCGCGAGGCCGTCGAGCGCGGCGTGCGCGGCGGCGTCCTGCGGGCCGGCCCGCAGATACGCCTCGAACGCGGCCCGTCCGCCGCCGGCGTCCACGAAGCTCAGCGCCTTGAAGAGCATCCGGGTGCGGCAGAAGCGGATCGGGCGGATGCCCGGGACCCGGCGGCCCCAGCCCTGGATCGCGGCCAGCACGATGTCCTCGACCGCCTCGGCCCGGCCCAGGTCGAGCCGGACGCTCAGGCAGCGCCCGCTGAAGTCCGTCCACAGCCGGTCCAGCAGCACCGAGCCGCCGCTGCCGCGCGGGCCGACCAGCAGCACGATCGGCAGCGGCCGGGCGGGGACGCCCGAGCGTCTCAGCGCGTCCCCGGTGAACTCCACCACCCGCACGCGGCCGTACAGCCTGCCGTCCGTCATGTCCCATGTCTCCCGCCGTCAGGACCGGCACCGTGCCGGACCCGCCCCCATCGGATGCACCGGATGTTCCGGGTCGCCCTGGCCCACCGAGTCCGCGGTTCGCCCTGGCCCACCGGAATTCGGTGCCAATGGTGCTCCGGGCATCCGGTCCGCCGGAATATCCGCAGCCTTCCCGGGGCACCATTGGCACCGAATTCCGGAATGGCTCGGGATTCCCCGGGCGCTCCCGGCGAATCCCGCGGAATCCTGGGCACCCGTGCCCCGGTGAACCAGGGGGAGTCCCGGGTCGCCCGGTGCGGAATCCACGCGGGCGCGCGTTTCCGTCCCGGACGGGAATCCTCCTCCGGGGCCGGAGGAAATCCCCCATCGATGGAATAGGGAGAGTAGACCGGCCCGAACGGGACCCGTCCCGAAAACCGGAAACCCTCCCCCTTTCGGGGAATTTCCGCTAGGGCGTGTCCCGCGGCACGGGCGGGGCACGGTATCGGGCTCGGGACGGCTCCCCGGTCGCGCGACGCATAAGCCGCACATACGCTCCCGAAAAGAGCCACGCGGTGGGCCGTGGCGCGGACAGCGGGAGGCAACGCGGTGCGCCACAAACGTAAGTCGTCGGCCGCCGCGCTGGTGGCGCTGGCCGTACTGGCGATGGGCGCGGGGCTGCCGCTGCGGGCGGTCGCCGACGCCCCGATACCCCTGGCCAGGACCGGCCAGGTCACCGACAGGGTGGGCGCGCTCCAGGGCCGGACCGCGGAGGTGCAGGCCGCGCTGAACCAGCTCTACGACCGGCAGAAGCTCCAGCTCTTCGCGGTCTACGTCAACGGCTTCTCCGGCGCCTCCCCGCAGGACTGGGCGAACGCGACCGCGGTGAAGAACGGCCTGGGCCGCAGGGACGTCCTGCTGGCGGTGGCCACACACGACCGCCAGTACGCGGTGTCGGCGGACCAGGAGTCGGGACTCACCCAGCGGCAGATCGACGAGGTCGGCGACCAGGCGATCGAGCCCGCGCTGCGGCACGACGACTGGGCGGGCGCGGCGGTCGGCGCGGCGACCGGCTACGACGCGGTGCTCGACGGCCACCCGGTGACCGCCCCGGCCATCACCCCGGGCGCGGCGGACCCGGGCGGCACGGGCAGCCGCTCGTCCGGCTCGGTGTGGATTCCGGTGGTCGCGCTGGGCGCGGCGCTGATGCTGGGCATCTGGGCGTACCGCAGGCGGGCCGCCCACCAGCGCCCGGTGCGGACGTCGGCGGGGCAGGGCGCGAGCGAGTGGCGGGCGCGGCCGAAGCAGCCGGTGCCGGTCACCCCGCTGCCGGAGCTGGACGCGCAGGCGCGGGAGCTGCTGGTGGCCACGGACGACGCGGTGCGCACCAGCCAGGAGGACGTGGGGTTCGCGGCGGCGCAGTTCGGCGAGGACGCCGCGCAGCCGTTCGGCGAGGCGGTGGAGTACGCCAAGGGCGAGCTGACCGCCGCGTTCCGGCTGCGGCAGAAGCTCGACGACGCCTACCCCGAGGACGACGAGACCCGGCGGCAGATGCTCGACGAGATCCTGTCGCGCTGCACCCAGGCGAACCGGCGGCTGGACGCGGAGTCGGAGGCGTTCGACAAGCTGCGTGCGATGGAGGCCAACGCCCCGCAGGTGCTGGCGCGGGCCGAGGAGAAGGCGGCGGCGCTGCCGGCCAGGATCGACGCCGCGGCGGCCGCGCTCGGCCCGCTGGCGCAGCGGTACGCCGACTCGGCGCTGGAACCGGTGGCCGGCTACCCGGCCGAGGCCCGCGACCGGCTGGACTTCGCCCGGACCAGCCTGGAGCAGGCGCACACCGCGATCGGCTCCGACCACGGCCGGGCCGCGGTCTTCGTCCGCGCCGCCGAGGGCGCCCTGGACCAGGCCACCATGCTCGCGGACTCCGTCACCCGAAGGGAGCAGGAGCTGCACGCGGCCGACACGAAGCTGGCCGAGGCTCTCGCCGAGACCGAGGCCGACCTCGCCGAGGCCCGCGCGATCCTGGGCGCGGGCCCGGCCCCGGGCGGCAGCACGGAGCCGCCGGCGGGCCCGTACGGGAACGGCCCCGGCAGCGGGCCGACCACCTCGGGTACGGGCGCCGCCGACTGGCTGAACGCTCCGGCGGGCGGCGGACCGGCGGGCGCGGGCGGCGGACCGGCGCCGGCGTATCCCTCCGGGCCCGCGCACGCGGAACTGCGCGGGCGGGTGGCGCGGGCGGAGAGCGTGCTCTCGGCGGTGCGTACGGAGCTGGCGGCCGGGCGGCCGGACCCGATCGCGGCGCTGCGGCGGGTCGAGGAGGCGGACGCCGCGCTCGACGGAGCCCTGGCGGGGGCCCGGGAGCAGGAGGCCGGGCAGCGCCGGGCCTCGGCGCTGGTGGAGCAGGCGCTGCTGGCGGCGCGCAGCGAGGTCGCGGCGGCCCGGGACGTGGTCACCACGCACCGCGGCGCGATCGGCAGCCAGGCCAGGACCCGGCTGACCGAGGCCGAGCGCCGGCTGCGGCGGGCGGAGGCGCTGGCGGCGAGCGAGCCGCAGGAGGCGCTGGAGCACGCCCGCGAGGCGGACCGGCTGGCCCGCGAGGCCCAGACCTACGCGCAGGAGGACGTCACCGGCTTCGGCGGGCGGCGCGGGCGCGGCGGTCACGGCGGCGCGGGCGGCATGGGCGGGGTGGGCGGCGCCGTGCTCGGCGGCATCCTGCTCGGCGACCTGCTCGGCGGCGGCCGGACCCGCGGCTTCGGCATGGGCGGGTACGGCGGGTACGGCGGCGGAATGGGGGGCGGCGCGGGCCCCGGCAGCTTCGGCGGCGGCGGGACCCGCGGCCGGATGGGCGGCGGCGGGCGCTTCTAGGGCCGGCCGGCGGGCCCCGGTCCGCCGGCCCCGCTCCCGCCGCACGCACGGCACGCACGGCACACCCCGCATCCGCGGGACCTCGCGGACGCGGCACCCGAAGAACGAAGGACCCCAGGTCAGTCAAGGAGTAGCCATGACGAAGCAGACGATCCTCGGCCGGGTGGCGCAGCTCGCCAAGGCGAACATCAACGCGCTCCTCGACCAGGCCGAGGACCCGCAGAAGATGATCGACCAGCTCATCCGGGAGTACACCGAGAACATCAAGGAGGCCGAGGACGCCGTCGCCGGCACCATCGGCAACCTGCGGATGATGGAGCAGGACCACGCCGAGGACGTCTCCGCCGCGGCGGAGTGGGGCGGCAAGGCGGCCGCGGCCAGCCGCAAGGCGGACGAGCTGCGGGCGTCGGGCGGCGGCGCGGAGGCCGACCGGTTCGACAACCTCGCCAAGGTGGCGCTCGGCCGCCAGCTCCAGTCCGAGAAGGAGGCGCGCACCGCGGAGCCGGTGATCGCCTCGCAGAACGAGGTGGTGGACCAGCTGCGCGGCGGCCTCGACGACATGAGGGAGCGGCTGCGGCAGTTGCAGGCCAAGCGGGACGAACTGGTCGCCCGCTCCCGTAGCGCGCACGCGCGGAACACCATGATGGACGCGGTCAAGAGCGTCGACGTCCTCGACCCGACGAGCGAGTTGGGCCGCTTCGAGGACAAGGTGCGGCGCGAGGAGGCCCGGGCGCAGGGCCGTCAGGAGCTGGCCGCCTCCTCGCTGGACGCCCAGTTCGAGTCCCTGGACGCGGCGGGCGACAGCGCGGAGATCGACGCCCGCCTGGCCCGGCTGAAGTCCGGCGCGGCCTGACGGCGCGGCACCGGACAGCGCCGCACAGAACCGTAAGGACCCGTAAGGACCCGTACAGCGCCCTAGAACATGCTGAGCAGGTCGTCCACGGACGGCCCGGCGGAGCCCGGCTGGCCGCCGCGCAGGGCCAGTTCGAACCAGACGGTCTTGCCGCGGTGGGTACGGCGGCTGCCCCAGCTCTGGCTGAGCATCGCGACCAGTTGCAGGCCGCGCCCGCCCTCGTCGGTGTCCCGGGCGCGGCGCCGGCGCGGCTGCATCAGCGCGTTGTCCCACACTTCGCAGACCAGGGTGCGGTCCAGCAGCAGCCGTAGCCGGATGTCGCCGTAGCCGTGCCGCAGCGCGTTGGTGACCAGCTCGCTGACGAGCAGTTCCGTGGTGTCGACGAGGTCGTCGAGACCCCACTCCAGCAGCTGGTCGCGGGCGAGTTCGCGGGCCTTGGCGACGGAGGTGGGCTGCGGGGCGAGCGTCCAGTCGCCGACCTGCTCGGCGGGCAGCCCGCGGATACGGGCCATCAGCAGCGCGATGTCGTCCTCGCCGTGGGCGGTGTCGAGGGTCGCCAGGATGTGGTCGCAGACGTCCTCCAGCGGGCGGGCCGGGCCGGCCAGCGAGGCGCGGAAGGCGTCAAGGCCCTCGTCGAGCGGGTGGTTGCGGGACTCGACCAGGCCGTCGGTGTAGAGGGCGAGCAGGGCGCCCTCGGCCAGCTCCACCTCGACCTCCTCGAAGGGCTCGCCGCCGACGCCCAGCGGCACCCCCCGGGGCACTTCGAGCAGCAGCGGGTCCTCGCCGGGCTCGACCACGACCGGCGGCAGGTGCCCGGCGTTGGCGATGGTGCACCGGCGGGTCACCGCGTCGTAGACGACGTAGATACAGGTGGCGAGGTAGACCTCGGCGAGGTCGACGTCGGCGGGGTTCTTCGAGCGGCGGGTGCGGCCGGCCGAGGAGGAGCCGAGGCCCTCGGCGACCTCGTCCAACGCGCCCAGCACCTCGGCCGGTTCGAGGTCGAGCATCGCCAGGGTGCGGACGGCGGTGCGCAGTTCGCCCATCGCGACGGCCGCGCGCAGGCCGCGGCCCATCACGTCGCCGACCACCAGCGCGGTGCGGTGGCCGGGCAGTTCGATGACGTCGAACCAGTCGCCGCCGACCTCGGTCTCCATGCTGCCGGGCAGGTAGCGGCAGGCGATGTCGAGGCCGGTCGCCTCCGGGTCGTCCGGCGGCAGCAGGCTGCGCTGGAGGATCAGCGCGCGTTCGTGCTCGCGGCGGTAGAGCCGGGCGTTGTCGAGGAAGATGGCGGCGCGGGCGGCCAGTTCCTCGGCGAGCATCCGGTCCCGCTCGGTGAACGGCTCGCTGCCCTTGGCCCGGGAGAACTGCACCAGGCCGAGGACGGTGTCGCGGGCCACCATCGGCACCACCAGGGTGGACTGCACCAGCGGGGTGCCGCCCAGGTCGTGGCCGCCCTCGCCGTCGAGCACCTGGAGCTGGGCGGTACGCAGCGCGCGGGCGCTGGCGGAGCCGAACCGGAAGCGGTGCACCGAGCCGACCGAGACCGGACCCTCGCTGGGTTCGACGTCGTCGTCGCCGGCCATCGCCACCGGGGCGTCGGAGACCGAGCTGGCGAAGGCGACCCGGCGGACCTCGCCGCTGCCGTCGGTGGTGCCGGCAAGGTCCTCGGCGCCGGACAGCAGCGCCTGGTAGAGGTCGACGGAGGCGAGGTCGCAGAAGTGCGGCACGGCCACGTCGAGCAGTTCGCGGGCGGTGGTCTCCAGGTCGAGGGAGGTGCCGATCCGCGAGCCGGCCTCGTTGAGCAGCGCGAGGTTGCGGCGGGCGTGGGCGGCCTCGCGCTCGGCGCGCTGCCGGCCGGTGACGTCCATCGCCAGGCCCGCGACACCGATCGGGCGGCCGGAGTTGCTGTGCAGCCGGTACAGCGAGATGGACCAGCGGCGGCGGGCCGGGTCGCCGGGCACGGTGCCGACCAGCGGCATGTCCAGCACCGCGTCGCCGGTCTCCAGCACCTGCCGCAGCGCGGCGGACAGCCGGTCGGCCTCCACCCGGGAGAGGAAGTCCTGCGGGCCGCGGCCCGGTTGCTCGTTCGGGCGGCCGAAGACCGCGGCGAAGCGGTCGTTGACCCGGACCAGGCGCAGGTGGGTGTCGAAGAGCACGAAGCCCATCGGGGACTGCCCGAACACCGCCTGGGAGGCGGCCAGATCGGTCTCGATCTGGCGCAGCGCGGCCACGTCGACCGCCAGGCACAGCGCGCCGTGGTCGGCGGGCATCACGTAGACCTCGGCGCGGCCCTCGGCGCCGGAGGCGTCGCGGTACGGCACCAGGCCCTGCCACTCGCGGCCGTCGAGGATCTTCGCCAGCCGCTGGTGCGCGCGCGTTTGCACGTCGGGCGGCGCGAAGGCGGCGATCGGGTCCTTGCCGACGGCCTCGGCCGCGGTCAGCCCGAAGAACTCGGTGGCGCGCTCGCTCCACTGGTCGATCCGGCCCTCGGCGTCGAGGGAGAAGGAGGCGACGCGTATGTAGTCATACAGGGACCCGGGCGGGCTGGACTGCCAGACGCCGGCCTTTGCCGCGTCCGCGTCGTCGTCGCCGGGCGGAACCGCCCCTGCTGGCATGTCGCTCACTCGCCCGACCCCTCCAGCTCAGCACACATGGACCGGTTGGACCCGAGTATTCAGCATGGCGACCGTCCAGCACACGGTCTTGTCGATCACAGCATCATCTCGGCTCCTGGGGCGCGGGGGCCGTCCCCGGAACACCACGGTCGCACCTCTCGCTCCCGCCTCTTCGGCATACCCGGCACAGTCGCTCGCAACCATCGTGCCCTTCGGCGCCCCGGCGGCGCCCTCCGGTCACGGCAGAGCCAGTTCGAACCAGACGGTCTTGCCGAGCGAGCCGTGCCGCGTCCCCCACCGCCGGGACGCCCCGGCCACCAGTTGCAGGCCCCGCCCGCCCTCGTCGTCCTCGGCCGCCACCCGCTCGCGCGGCGGGTCCGGCAGCGGGTCCGACACCTCCACCAGCAGCGAGCCGCCGCGCACCATGCGCACCCCGATCGGGCCGTGCGCGTACCGCAGCGAGTTCGTGACCAGTTCGCTGACCAGCAGCACCGTGACGTCGGTCAGCGACGCCAGGCCCCAGGACGCCAGGGTGTCGCGGACCCGGCGGCGCGCCAGCCGGACCGCGCTCGCCTCGGCGGGGAAGGTCCAGGCGGCCGTGGAACCGGCCGGCAGGCCGCCGAGGCGGGCCATCAGCAGCGCCACGTCGTCCGGCTCGCGGTCGGGGTCCATCGTGGCCAGCAGGTCGTCGCAGGCGTCCTCCAGGGAGCCCAGCCGGCGGCACAGCGTCGACCGCAGCCGCTCGATGCCCTGGCCGATGTCCTTGCCGCGGGCCTCGACCAGCCCGTCGGTGTAGAGCACCAGGACCGCGCCGTCGGGCACGTCGAGCTCGGTGGTCTCGAAGCGCACCCCGCCGACGCCGAGCGGCACCCCGGTGGGCAGGTCCAGCAGCCGGGCGTAGCAGCGGTCCGGGTCGTCCTGGTGCTCCACCAGCACCGGCGGCGGGTGGCCGGCCTGGGCGATGGCGCAGCGCCGGGTGGAGGGGTCGTAGACGGCGTACACCGCGGTGGCCATCCAGCCCTCGGTCCGGTTCTGGGCGAGGTCGTCGCCCAGCTCGTTGACCCGGCGCAGCAGTTCGTCGGGCGGCATGTCGAGGCCGGCGAGGGTGCGGACGGCGGTGCGCAGCCGGCCCATGGTGGCGGCGGCGACCAGGCCGTGGCCCATCACGTCGCCGACGACGAAGGCGAGCCGGCCGCCGCCGAGCGGGATGACGTCGAACCAGTCGCCGCCGACCTCCGCGCCGCTGCTGCCGGGCACGTAGCGGTAGGCGATGTTGACGCCCGGCGGCTCGGGGACGGTACGCGGCAGCAGGCTGCGCTGGAGGGTCAGCGCGCCCTCGCGCTCGCGGACGTACAGCCGCGCGTTGTCCAGGGCGGTGCCGGCCCGGTCGGCGAGGTCCACGCCGAGCGCGAGGTCGTCGCGGTCGAAGGGCTCGCGGCCGCGGTCGCGGGCGACCACCAGCAGCCCGAGCACCACTCCGCGGGCCCGCAGCGGCAGCACCAGCATCGAGTGGAGGCCCAACTCCAGGGCGGCATCCACCTTGGGGTCGTCGGGGTAGGTGGTGGCGCGCAGCTGGTCGTCGCCGTCGAGCAGCCGCGGCTCGCCGCCGGCCAGCACGGTGCCGAAGACGGAGTGCCGGGTGAAGCCGATCGACTGGCCGCGCCGCAGCATCCGTTCGACCTGCGGGGTCCAGTGCGCGGCGCCGACGCCGAGCTGGCGCAGCGGCTGGGTCTCCCGGAACCCGGCGGTCGGCAGGTCGCCGCCGCCGGCCACCTGCGCGTGCAGCAGCACCCCGGAGTAGCCGGCGAAGGTGGGCACCAGCGCTTCGGCGATGGTCTCGGCGACCCGGCGCACGTCGAGCACGCCGGCGATCCGCGAGCCGACGTCGTTGAGCAGGGTGAGGCGGCGGCGGGCCCGTTCGGCCCGCTCGGCGGCCTGCACCCGCTCGGTGACGTCGATCACGGTGGCGCTGACGCCCAGGACCCGCCCGGCCCGGTCGACCAGCCGGTGGTACGACAGCGAGCGGTGGCCGCGGCCGCCCGGGGCGGGCGCCACCACGTCGATCACCGGCCGGCCGGTGTGCAGCACGCGGCGCTGGAGCGCGGCCAGTTCGCGGGCGGTGTCGGCGTCGAGGATCTCCTCGACGCTGCGGCCGACGTGGTCGGCCGGCGGCATGCCGTTCATGGCGGCGAGCGCGTCGTTGACCCGTACGTAGCGCAGGTCGCGGTCGAGGATCGCGACGCCGAGCGGGGAGGAGTCGAACAGGGAGTCCAGGGCGGCGAGGTCGTGTTCCAGGGTGCGCAGCCGGCTGGTCTCCGCGAGAGCGGCGAGCACGAACGGGCGGCCGTCGCCGTCGACGAGCAGGCTGGCGCGGGTGTCGACCTGCACGGTGTGGCCGTCGCGGTGGCGCAGCGAGAGGATGCCGTTCCAGCGGCCGGTGCGCAGCAGTTCGCCGAGGATCTGCTCGGGCCGGCCGTCGCCCTCGGACGCGTCCGGGGGAAGGGGGTTCCGGGCTCCGGGGCGGGACGGCCCGGCGCCGGCGGTCCCCTCCTCCCCCGTGTCCGCGGCACCGGGGAACGGCTCGGGCGGGCCGAAGAGTCCGCCCACCCTGCGGCCGACGATGTGCTCGCCCGCCCAGCCCAGGACGTCCTCCGCCAGCGGGCTCCACAGCAGCACCCGGCCGCTGGTGTCCAGCATCACGACGGCCACCCGGAGGGCGTCCAGCAGGGTGCCGGAGGCGCGCGGCCCGCCGGCGGCGTCCGGCTCCTGGCCGGGGAGCGGCGCGGAGGGCGGTACGGGCGGCGGTGCGGAAGGCGGTTCGGGCGGCGGCGGTACGGGCCGGGGGGCGCGGCCGGGCGGCGCCCCGGGGTCGTCGCCGCTGGCGCTCATACGTTGCACCCCCGACCGGGTCGGGTCGGGTGTGCGCGCACCCGACCTCCAAGAGAGGTTTACCCTCTCTTACCCGATATTGCCCCTTTCTGCGCAGGTGTGCGCGGAAGGGGCCGTCACGCCTCGGCCGCGCGGGGCACGACCTGCTCGATCACGTACACCTGCGGCGGAGCCGACGGGGCGGCGGGGTAGGTCAGCGTCTCGGCGACCCGCTCGGCCTCCGCGCGTGTCGCGTACCGCCCCACCCGGTAGCGGTTGCCGCCCTCGTCCTGCCGTATGAGGACCCAACCGAACTCCGACGTCACTACGCCGCCCCCTCCTTCGCGCCGAGACCGCCGCATCCCGGCCGGTCCCGTGCTGGCGGAATCGGCGATGCGCATATGCCCGACCCTACGCCCGGGGTTCACCCGGCGGGCACGGAATGACACGAAGAGGTACCGATCCGGCCACTCGTTCGACCTGAAGTTGACGCTCCGTCAGCGCCCCTTCCGGGCACGGCGATACGGCGCGTCCGTACGACGCGTCCGTACGACGCGTCCGTACGACGCGTCCGTACGACGCGTCCGTACGACGCGGACATACGACGCGGACATACAGCGCGGGGCCTGGCCGCCACCGAGGGCGACG
>NZ_JBFBIV010000088.1:0-33824 GCF_040702025.1 Streptomyces sp. NPDC088194
ACTCCAGCGCCTCCGGACCGACGTCGTCCGACACCGCCGGGGCGACCTCGTCCAGCGACGCCGGCCAGACGTTGGCGCCCAGCTCCGCGCCCGGCGCGTCCGACGCGACGTCGGCGCCCAGCACCACGGGCGGCCAGGACGGCTCCTCCGGCAGCGGTTCCAGCGGTACGTCCGGCAGCGGCTCCGGCAGCTCCGGCGGTTCCAGCAGCACGGGCGGCGGCTCCGGCTCCTCGAACTCCGGTTCCGGCTCGGCTTCCAGCGGCACGTGCAAGACCTCCGACCTCGCCATCTCGGCGACGCGCGGCCCCGCGGGAGAGGGACTGGAGCTGGTCGACTTCACGAACATCGGCCAGAAGTCCTGCACGATGCACGGCTTCGCGGGCGTCTCCCTGCGGGGGAGCTCGGGCCAGTCCGTCGACGTCCCCCGCCGTGACCCCGGCACCACGCCCACCGTCAAGCTGGCCCCCGGCCAGGGGAACGGTTTCTCCCTCTACTACGCGCTCAGCGGCAGCAGCGACAAGAGCAGCGGCTACACGTACACCACCATGATCATCACACCGCCCAACGAGACCCACTCCAAGTCCCTGAAGGTGGCCATCGACGTGCCCGTCTCCGACCCGGACCAGAGCTACGTCAACAAGAACCTGGAGATCTACGCGGTCGGCACGACCCGGTAGCGAACGTTGGCCTCCCGGCCGCCCAGGCACGACGGTGTCCCCGATCCCGCATACGCGCGGGTCGGGGACATCGTTTCGAAAATAGCTGAGCCCGGATCTCAGGCTGATATGCCGTCGATCCGGGCCAGGGCGTCATCCGCGCCGAAGGGTTGCAGGTATGGCAGCCACCTCGGGTCCCGATGACCGGTCCCGATGATCCGCCAGGCCAGCCCCGACGGTGGGGCCGGTTGATGGCGCAGCCGCCATCCCAGCTCGGCGACATGGCGATCGGCCTTGACGTGGTTGCAGCGTCTGCACGCCGCCACCACGTTGTCCCAGGCGTGCTGGCCGCCACGGCTGCGCGGGATGACGTGGTCGACGCTGGTGGCGGCGGCCCCGCAGTACGCGCACTTGCCCCCGTCGCGGGCGAACAGCGCCCGGCGGGTCAGCGGCACGGTGCCCCGGAAGGGGACGCGGACGAATTTGGTGAGTTTCACGACACTCGGCGCGGGCAGCGCCTGGGTCTCGCTGTGCAGGTAGGCGCCGGATTCCTCCAGGCACACGGCCTTGTTGTTGAGCACGAGGATGAGTGCGCGGCGAAGCGGTACGACGCCGAGCGGCTCGTACGACGCGTTCAGGACCAGGACATGCGGCACGGATGCCTCCTTTGGCGCCGGCGGCGCGTGGCTCGCGCCGGGACGATCTGGCCTCAGTCTCTCCGGAATGCGGTGCACCGCGCCACCATGCCCGGGTAACGGACCGAAGGTGTTTTGGACCACACTTCTGCTCCTCCCATCTCACTTCCCCTGGTGTGGCAACGCCGCCTCACCCTCCATACATCCCCCGATCAGAGCCCTTCCGCCCTTCCAACGTGCAACGGAACGACATCGTTCACATGTTTTTCGCGCCGTTAGATTGGACCCTTCGCACTTCGACGGAGGTCTCGTACGTGTCCAGCCCGACGCCGCAGCCCCAGAACACGCTGCCTTTCACGGACGTCCCCCGTTCGGCGGCACAGGCCAGCAGCTGGGTCGACGACAACTGGGCGAACTGGCTCAGCTCGGGACTGCGCATCCTGCTGATCGTCGCGATCGCGGTCGTACTCCGTTCGGTGGTACGCAAGACGATCAGCCGACTGATCGAGCGGATGAACCGGGGTGCCGAGGTCGCCGCGAACACCGCGCTCGGCGGGCTGCTGGTCAACGCGGAGCGGCGCCGGCAGCGCAGCGAGGCGATCGGGTCGGTGCTGCGCAGCGTGGCCTCGTTCCTGATCCTGGGCACCGCGGCGCTGACGGTGCTGTCCGTGCTGAAGATCAACCTGGCGCCGCTGCTGGCCAGCGCGGGTGTGGCCGGGGTCGCGATCGGCTTCGGCGCCCGCAACCTGGTGACGGACTTCCTCTCCGGGGTCTTCATGATCCTGGAGGACCAGTACGGCGTCGGCGACGTCATCGACGCGGGCGTGGCGTCCGGCACGGTGGTGGAGGTGGGCCTGCGGGTCACCAAGCTGCGCGGCGAAGGCGGCGAGATCTGGTACGTCCGCAACGGCGAGGTGAAGCGGATCGGGAACCTCAGCCAGGGCTGGGCCACCGCCGTGGTCGATGTCCAGGTCGGCGCGGGCGAGGACCTGGAGCGGGCCCGCGCGGTGATCGCGGCGACCGCCGACGACATGGCCAAGGAGTCCCCGTGGGACGAGCGGCTGTGGGAGCCGGTGAAGGTGCTCGGCCTGGAGTCGGTCGGCACGGACTCCGTGGTGGTGCAGGCCCAGGCCCGCACGATGCCCGGGCAGGCCGCGAACGTCTCCCGCGAGCTGCGCTGGAGAATCAAACACGCGTTCGCCCGCGAGGGTATCGTGATCACCGGCGGCCCCGCCGTCCCCGTGCCGGCCCAGTCCGGCAGCGTGGAGGACGGTCCCCCGGCCGCGGCAGGCGCCGCGGAGGCGGGCGACACCCAGGGAGGGAACGAATGAGCACCGATGCCGTGGCCAGGAGCGCGGGCGAGAACGGGACGGCTGCCGGAACGGCTGACGGCACGGCCGCCGGCACGGTGACCGTGCCGGCCACCGACCGGACCGCCGCGGATTCCGCCGCCGATCACGCGCCGCGCCCCACGGATTCCGCCGCCGGCTGGTCGCTGCGCCCCGCGACACCGGCCGACGTGGAGACGGTGGCCGAGCTGAAGGTCGCGGTCATGCGCGCGGACCTGGAGCGGCTCGGGCGGTACGACGACCACCGGGCGCGGCAGCGGGTGCGGGACGGCTTCTCGCAGAAGCACACCTCGCTCATCACGGTGGGCTCCGACGTCGCCGGGTCCGTCACCTTCCGCCCCGCCGACGACGGCTCCCGCGTCCTGGAGCACTTCTACCTCGCCCACCGCCACCAGGGCCGCGGGCTGGGCACCGCCGTACTCCGCTCGCTCCTCGCCCGGGCCGACGAGGAGGGCGTCACCACCCGCCTGATCGTCCTCCAGGGCAGCGGCGCGCGCCGCCTCTACGAGCGCCACGGCTTCACCGTCGAGTCCGAGGACCCGATCGACGTGTTCATGATCCGCCCGCCCGCGCTCAGCGGGGCGGGGCTCCCTTCGAAGGGATGAGGCCCGAGGTGATGGTCATCGGGTCGGCGGTGAAGACCGTCAGGTAGAGGTGCTGGTGCGGGGGGAAGCCGCGGTAGCCGCCGGGGGGCGTGAGGCGGTAGGTGGTGGAGGCGTGCGGGGGCAGGGTGCGGGCGCCGGACCGGATCGCCCACCAGCCGGAGGAGCCCTGGCCGCTGCGGGACGCGAAGTGCGGGGTCAGGGTGGCGGACCCCTTGTTGGTCACCCGGACGGTCACGGAGGTGAGCCCGTGGTGCGCGCGGGCCGGCTGCGTGGTGATGGTCATCGACAGCGGCGGCGGGCTCGCGACGGCCACCGCCACGCACAGCACCGACGGGACCAGCAGCCCGGCCACCACCGCCGCCTTGGCGCGGCGGCCGCGCAGCCGCTCCGGCAGCCGCGGCTGCCAGGCGTGGGCCAGCGCGGAGGCGGGCACGGTCGCGAGGGTCGCCAGCCACAGCGGCGTGAGCATCAGGAAGTAGCCGTCCTGCGAGCGGGTGGCGAAGTAGAACGACGCCCACGGCAGCACCGTGACCGCGAGCCCGAGCCGCCGCACGAACAGGCAGGTGGCGGCGAGCAGGCCGAGCAGGAGCAGCACGCTGGCGTAGGAGTAGAAGCTCAGCCGGCTGCTGCCGTCGGTGAAGTAGTACGAGATGTCCACGACGCCCTGCCCATGCAGGATCGCGTTCTGCGTCAGCGGCAGCATGATGCCGTGCAGCCAGCCCACCGGGTCCTGCGCGGCGAAGTACGCGTTCAGGATGCCCCAGGACACCAGGGCGGTGCCCGTGTAGCGGGCCGTCAGCGCCAGCGCCTCGCGCCTGCCGAGTTCGCCGCGCCGCACCGCGTAGAGCGCGACGAGCAGGAACGGCGTGAGGAACCAGGCGAGTTGCTGGGAGGCGCAGGCCGCGCCGAGGCAGACCGCGCGCACCACCCCGGCGCGTCCGAGCCGGCCGCCGGCGCCGGTCTCCGGCCAGCGGACCACGACCGGGACCAGCAGGGCGAAGGCGAGCATGGCCGGGTAGCCCTCGCGGGCGTACTGCGGCAGCAGGTCGAAGCCGAGGCACACGGCGGTGGCCGCGGACCGCCACGGCGCGGGCAGCATCAGCCACAGCACGACGGCGCCCGCCATCAGGGCGCCGGTGCTCACCATCGTGGCCGCGGCGGTGCTGTGCACCACCAGGTGCACGGGCGCGGTGAGCAGCGCGGTCAGCGGCGGGTAGCCGTACGTGTAGTCGGCGCCGCCGCTCATGGTCTTGGTGAGCGCGATGCCGCTGTGCTCGAACAGCCACGGCCACGGCTGGTCGTAGATGGGCCGGCCGTGCGCGATGGCGTGGGCGGCCTGGGCGGTCAGCACCCCCTCGTCGGCGCCCGCGTGGTGGAGCGCGTAGCGGCAGACGACCAGGACGAGGGCGATCACGAGGACGCCCGCGTCGACTCTCGCCAGCGCGCGGCGGGTCCGCACGGCGCAGGCGGCGACGCCGGCGACGAGAATCCCGGCGTAGCAGACCGAGATGAGGGCGGCGAGCGACGGGTGCCTGCCCATCGCCTCGGTCCAGGTGCCGCGGGTCCCGATGAACAGGCTGATCGTGCCGATCAGCGTCATCCCGCGGTGCCACTGGGCGGGGGTGGCCGCGGACCCAGGCGCCGAACCGCCCGGTTCCGCCTGTTCCGCCCCCTCCCGCGCCCCCTCGTGCCGGGCCGGCGCCGCGGTGCCGTCCACCGATGCCGGTGGTCGTTGCGCCACTGCCCCGCCGCCCGGATACGAGCCTGCATCCATACCGACCGTTTCCTCCCCCGGCCCCGACGCCCGCCGGTGGTCCGGCGGCACGGCGCGGGCACGCGCGACTACTTGTGTGGAGGGGAGCCGAGGCTCCGGCGTTGCGCCGATCCGGTGTGGATTTCCCCCGACAAGGACGACCGCGCGACCTCCGCCCGGGTTGTCCTCACAGGGCGTTACGAGTGCGTGAACTCTCGCCGACGCCCGTGCTACGTAAGGGATTTCGCCGCTCCCGGGCCCCTCGCACCGGGGTGCGCCGCGCGGTCTGCGCGCGGCGGTCGGTGGCCCGCCGCCTGCCGACCGATGAGTTCGCGCCGTCCCGATCGTCAACCCGGGTGAACCGCCGACGCTCAGGAGCCGGCCGGTCGGTTCCTGAGTCCGTCGGCGGGTCCGTAAGCCGGTCCGTCAGCCAGTCCGTCAGCCAGGAGGAATCGTGCGTGAGTTGCGAGTGGACATGTTCAGCACCGTGGACGGATACGGCAGGGGCGGGCCGCAGCCCGCGCCGTACTGGGGCTACGGCGCCCCGGGCCTGTACGGGTGGATCGACGCGCAGCTCGCCGAGGACCATGTGATGCTCATGGGCGCCACGACGTACCGCGAGATGGCCGAGATCGTCGCGCAGCACGACGACCCGACCTTCCCGCGCATGGCCGAGCTGCCCAAGATCGTCTTCTCGAAGACCCTCAACCCGCCGCTGACCTGGGCGAACACCACGGTGGTCGATGAGCCGGTGGAAACCTCCGTGCCCCGGCTGAAGGCCCTGCCGGACGGGCTGCCGATGCGGACCATCGGCAGCCCGTCGCTCGTCCGCAGCCTCTTCCGGCTCGGTCTGGTGGACCGGGTGCGCATCATGCTCTTCCCGACGATCCACGGCACCGCCGGCGAGGGCCCGGTCTTCGCGGACCTGCCCGACATGCGGCTGAGCCTGCTCGGCACCGCGGTGCTCGACGACCGTGTCGTCCTGCTCGACTACAGCGTCGGGGAGGACTGACCGCCCGCCCCGGCCGCCGCGCCCACCCCGTGGCCGGGCGCGACGTACGCCGACGTCGTAGGAGCGCCGTCAGTCGAACTGGCCGGCCACGTAGTCACCGGCCGGCTGCCGCACGATGACGTTCAGCCGGTTGAAGGCGTTGATGACGGCGATGGTCGTCACCAGGGCGACCAGTTGCTCCTCGTCGTAGTGCTTCGCGGCGTTCGCCCACGCCTCGTCCGTGACACCGCCGCCCGCGTCCGCGATCCGCGTGCCCTGCTCCGCCAGCTCCAGCGCGGCGCGCTCGGCGTCGGTGAAGACCGTGGCCTCCCGCCAGGCGGCGACCATGTTGAGGCGTACGGAGCTCTCCCCCGCGTGGAGGGCGTCCTTCGTGTGCATGTCGAGGCAACCGCCGCAGCCGTTGATCTGGCTGGCGCGGATCTTCACCAGCTCCAGCGTCGCGGCCGGCATGGCGGAGTCGTCCACCGCCTTGCCCGCCTTGATGAGGTGGCCGAGCGCCTTGACCCCGACCGGGTTGTTCATGACCTTCAACCGAGCATCCATCGTGTTCCCTGCCTCTGCCGTACTGTCGCACTGTTCTGCGTTGACGCCCCTCTGACGAGACAGCCCGCCGGAATGTGACAACGCCCCCGGCGGCCCTGGTCAGCGGCGGTGGGAAGCGGGAGAAGGACGACGGACGAGGAGCGAGGAATGGACGGCAGCGTGCCCCTCGCGGTCCGCTACTCCCGGGAGCCGTACGAGACGCACGCGCGGCCGCGCCACGCGGACCCGCGCCGGCTGACGCGTGTCGTCCGGGCGCTTCCGGCGATGAGCACGGGGTACGACCCGCTGCGCAAGGACCTGCTCCACGCGCTGGCGTGCTTCGTCGAGTTGCCCGCGGCCGTTCAGGCGGGGCTCCCCCGCTTTCTGGCCCGACTGGGTTGGCCGGAGGCGGAGATCGGGGAGGCGGTGGCCGCGCTGCGGCGGGTGCGGAGCGATCCGCGGACCCCCGAGGAGTGGGTCGTCCACGACGTCTACGTCATCGAGACCGGCCAGGGGCGCTGCCTGACCCCGATGGGCGCGCACCTGCAAGCTCACCCGGGCGACGTCCCGCCGCAGCCGGCGCCCGCGCCACCGGGTGCGGCCCGACTCGCCGTGCTGGAGCGGCTGCTGGACCGGATCACGGCGGACCGGCGGGATCACCCGGTACGGGTGGCCGTCGACGGGGCGACCGCCTCCGGCAAGACGACCCTCGCCACCGAACTCGCCGAGCGGCTCATCGCACGCGGCCGTCCCGCCGTCCGCGCCTCGGCCGACCTGTTCAAGGTGCCGCCGGAGCTGCGGCGCCCGGCCGTCGAGCGGCCGGACCTCCAGCGGGAGTGGCCCATCCGGCGCGTCTACGACACCGGGGCCCTGCGCGGACAGCTGCTCGCCCCGCTCGGTCCCGGCGGTGACCGCCGCTACCGCACCGCCACGTACGACGGCTGGACCAGGCGCTCCCTGCTCGACCGCCCGCTCCTCACCGCGCCCGACTCCGCCGTCCTGCTGGTGGACGGCGCGTTCCTGAGGGAACCGGAGTTGGAAGACCTCTGGGACTTCTGGGTCCATGTCGAGGTCGACACGGAGGTCGCCGTCGAGCGCTTCGTCGTACGCGACGCCCTGTGGACGGCGGACCCCGAACCCGGCGCCATGCGCGAGCGGTACCGCGCGAGGTACCAGCCCGACGAGACCGCGTACGCCCGCCAGGTGCGCCCCCTCGAACGGGCGGACGCGGTGGTCAGGAACAGCGACCCGGCCCACCCGGACCTGGTCCTGCGCTGAGCTGCCGCGCGCGTGCTTCCCGCCTTGGGCCGCTTCGCCACGGCCGCTCGTCGAAGGTCAAGTCCACTGTTCCCCAGGGCCGTTCGGCACCGCGCCCGCGTCACCTCGGGGGGCCGCCATCGTCATCGTCACCGGAACCAGCGTGCGGGCGGTCGCGGCGAGCACCGCCCGGTCGGAGTCAGGGAGCCCCTGGCGGTCCCGCTGGGCCCGGTACAGCAGCGCCAGCGCACGGGGGGTGTTCAGGTCGCCGCTCATCGCCGCGTCGAACCGCGCGAGAACGCGTCTGCCGTCCGGGGACAGCAGCGCCACGGCATCCGCATGGGACCGGACCTCGGGGAGTGGTTCGAGACGCTCCGTGAGACGCGCCCACCGACGGCGGACGGTCGGTGCGTCCCGGAAGGCGATGCCGCGGCGCAGATCCGTGCGGTCGACCTTCCGTGGACGGCGGTAGTGCCCGGAAAGGAGGAGGCCCAGTGCGACATCGGGTAGCGACACGCCGAGGTCCGCGAGCTCGTCGAGGGTCGGCAGACGCCGCTCGCGGTGCCAGTCCGCGGACAGGTACATGCTGAACCTGCTGATCCAGACCACGTCGACCACCATGTGGCAGAGCGTTCCCGTCACGTCGGCGGGCGGCGATGCGGCTACGTGGACGCACACGCGCCCGGCTGCGGACGCAGGACAGCCGCCGCCCCGAGGCGGCAGCCCCCGAACGACTTCGTACCCCTTCCAGACCAGCAGCCGGCGCAACGCCTCGGCCGTCAAGGCGGCTCGTGCGTCCCCTATGGTCGGCGAGGGTGGGGCGGGCGTCGGCGACAGCAGGACCGGCCCCTCAGCCGGGGGTGGGAGCGGAAGCCTCCGCCGGCTCCCCGCGTCGTACAGGAACACCGGCTCCCCGTGACCCATCACCGGCTCGCGTCGGAAGCGAGGAGACCCGGGATCTCAGCCGGTCGGGTGGCCGGCGGATCTCGCGGACGCTCGGGGCCGACGACGGGGTGGTTCACCTCTCCCATCGTAGGGCTCCGACAGGCCGGTCGGGTCAGAGGCTGATCGCCGCTATGCCGGCGAGGACGATCGCGGCGCCTATGACGCGGCGCGCGAGGTGGGCTTCGTGGAAGAGCCGCCAGGCGAGGAGCGATCCGATGACGATGGAGGACTCGCGCAGGGGCGCGACGAGTGCGACGGGTGCGGTCCGCATGGCGGTGAGGACGAGGACGTAGGCGAGGGGGGAGAAGACCGCGATGGTGACGATCGGCGCCGCGTTGACCCGGAGGGCGGTCGGGATCTGGTCGCGCCGGCGGAGCGCGCGTGGCGCCAGGATCAGGCCCTGGAGCAGGAACGTGCCGGCGAGGTAGGTCACCGGGGCCAGGTGCAGGGAAGTGACCGAGTGGCTGTCCCAGAGGGTGTAGGCGGCGATCGTGGCACCGGTCGCGGCGCCCCAGAGCACGCCGTGAAACGCCTGGCGTCCACCGCCGCGGAACGGGTTGCCGGCGACGACGACTATGCCGACGACGACAACGACGGCGCCGAGCGTCGCGATCGCGCTGAGCCGTTCTCCGAGGAGCAGGATCGCGGACAGCATCGTCACGACAGGCCCGGTCCCGCGCGCGACGGGGTAGACCACGCCGAGTTCGAAGCGGTCGTAACCGGTCTGCAGGGTCAGGGAGTACACCACGTGCATCACGGCTGAGACCGTCGAGCCGACCACAAGCTGCCAACTGAGCGGCTGCGTACCGGTGATCACGGGGACGACGCCGGGCGGGACGCACACCAGCGCCGCCGCGCAGGTGTAGGCCCAGACGAACAGGACGGTGTCGCCCCGCTTGTACTTCGACGCCGTGTTCCAGATCGCGTGCGCGACCGCGGCGACCAGGACGATGGCGATCGTGCCGCCCCGCATCAGGTGATGTCGGGGAGGTCGATGCCGGCGCGCTCGGCTCGGCGGCTGTGCTCCGGGTCCCGGATGGCGAGGGCGGCCACCAGCGCGTCGACGACCACGAGGTCGGCGAGCCTGCTTCCCGCGGCGGCCATCTGCGTCGGCAGCGGCGCGCCGCCGACGACGAGGGCGATGTCGGCGAGGACCGCGAGCGGCGTGTCGTACTGGTTGGTGATCGCGATCAGCGTCGCGCCGGCGGAGGAGGCGGCATCGGCGACGCTGAGGGTCGACGAGGTGCGTCCGGTCGAACTGACGGCGATGACCACGTCGTCGGGGCGGAGGAGCCGCATCGCGATCATCGCCGACTCGTGGTCCGGGATGGCGACAGCCCTCGCGCCGAGTGCGCGGAGGCGGAACACGGCGTCCGCGGCGACCGCGGCGGACGTGCCCGCGCCGATGACGACCACCTGGCCCGCTCCTTGCACCGCGCCGACCGCTTCGTCGAGAGCCGCGAGGTCCAGGGCGCCGCCGAGCGCGGTCAGCGCGTCATGGCCGGTTCGTATGGACGTCTCGAGCACCGCGGCTGTCGAGGCGTTCTCGGTGAGCGCTTCCGAGGGCGCGAAGAACTCGGTGGTCCCGCGGGCGCGGGCGATCTCCAGCTTGAGTTCGGTGAAGCCGTCGAACCCGATCGCTCGCGCGGCGCGGACCACGCTCGGGGCGGATACGCCCGCGCGGGCGGCGACTTGGGCGGTGGTGCTCGTGCCGACGAACAGCGGATCGGAGAGCAGGAGCTTCACCACCTTCGCCTCGCTCGCGGCGAGATCGCCGCTGCGGGCCTGCACGATCCCGAGCCAGCGCGTGAGCGGGTCGTCGCCACGTTGCGAAACGCGATTACCTGTTCCGTCGTCCATGCGTAACAGAGTAACCTGGCGGCCATGGCTCAGATCGACTCCTCGGCGAAGAGGACAACTCCCTTGCCCCCGACCGTCGCAGTGGTGGGTCCGGGGGCGATCGGCACCACCGTCGCGGCGGCGCTCCATGAGGCCGGCCGCACCCCGATGCTCTGCGGCCGCACGGCTCGCGAGCGCCTGGAACTGCGCGTGGGACCGGGCCCGGAACCGCGCCTGGAACCGTGCGTGGAACCCCGGGACGCCGACGGTCTGGTCGTCGTCCCGGGGCCGGTGCGGATCGATCCGGCGCAGACCGAGGAGGCGGTCGACCTTGTCTTCCTCGCCGTCAAATCGACGCAAGTGGACGCGGCGGCACCGTGGTTGGCGGCGCTGTGCGACACGGACACCGTGGTCTGCGTCCTGCAGAACGGCGTCGAGCAGGAAGCGGCCGTCGCGCCCCACGTCCCCGGCTGCCCCGTGCTGCCCTCGGTCGTGTGGTTCCCGGCCCAGGTGCAGCCCGGCGGTTCGGTGTGGCTGCGCGGCGAGGCCCGCCTGACCGTGCCGGACACGCCTGCCGGCCGCGTGGTGCTCGACGCGCTGCGCGGCACCCGGTGCTCGGTCGACGTGGCGGAGGACTTCACGTCCGTGGCGTGGCGGAAGCTGCTGCAGAACGCGGCCGCCGGGTTGATGGTCCTCACCGGCCGCCGGTGCGGCATGTTCGCCCGCGACGACATCGCCCGGTTGTCCCTGGACTACCTGCGGGAGTGCCTCGCGGTCGCCCGGGCCGAGGGCGCGGTCCTGGGCGACGAGGTGCCGCAGGAGATCGTCGACGGATTCCGGGCCTACCCGGCCGACATGGGCACCTCCATCCTCGCCGACCGCGCGGCGGGCCGGCCGCTCGAATGGGACATCCGCAACGGTGTCGTACGGCGGCGCGGCCGGGCCCACGGCATCCCGACGCCCATCAGCGACCTGGTGGTGCCGCTCCTCGCGGCCGCCGGCGACGGACCCGGCTGACCCGTCGGGCGAACGGGAGCCGGACCAGGGGGCGTTGGGCGTCGGACCTTGGGCGTCGGACCTTGGGCGTCGGACCTTGGGCGTCGGGCCTTGGGCGTCGGACCTTGGGCGTCGGGCCTTGGAGCCTAGGACCGACCGCGGTGGGCGAGGACCCCCGGACCAGGACCGGCGGCGGTAGGCCGGGGCCCCCGGACCAGGACCGACGACCGATCGCGGCCGTGATCGCCGGACGGGTACTTTCCTGGTGGTGGATCGGTCCGCTACGGGACCGGCTCCGGTACGGGATCGGCCGAGTGCCGGATCGGCCGGACTCCGCCCAACCGCACAACCCGCACACCCCGCACAACCCGCACACCCCGACCAGGGAGACCCCCATGCGCGTCATCGCTTTTGACCATCTGGTGCTCAATGTCGAGGACGTCGACCGCGCCCTCGCCTTCTACTGCGGGCCGCTGGGCCTGGAGCCGGTGCGCGTGGACGAATGGCGTGCGGGCAAGGCCCCGTTCCCTTCGGTCCGGGTGAGCCCGACCACCATCATCGACCTGGTGGCGAACCCCCGGGGCGAGTCCAACGTGGACCACCTCTGCCTGGTCGTCGAGCCCCTGGACTGGCACGAGGTCGTGGAATCGGGCGTGTTCACCGTCGTGGACGGCCCGGGCAAGCGGTTCGGCGCGCGAGGAGACGCCCAGTCCCTCTACGTCCTCGACCCCGACGGCAACACGATCGAGCTGCGCTGGTACCCCGAGGACGCCGCCTGAACGGCGGCCGGGCGCACGGGATCTGACCCACGGGGGCGGCGTGCCCGCGGGGATACTGGACGGGTGAACCCCGTTGGCCCTGTTGACCCCGTTGCCCCCGTTGACGCCGCCGGGCCCGTGGACCCCGTGATCCGTTTCCGGTTCGGGTTGACCCCGTTGGCGGAGGTCGAGCCGTGGGGCGCCGGGCGCGAACTGCACTGGTTCGGGCTGACCGACGGGTGGTACGGCATCGATGCCGGCGGCCACGAACTGCTGCGGTACTCCGCGCGGACCGTTCGGGAACTGCGCGGCGAGCGTGACGGCCGCGGCGCACCGCACCCGTACGTGGAGTACTACGTCGTCCGCCTGTGGGAGGACGTGCTCGCGCTCGTGTCGGGGGCGATGGAGCCGGTGCCGCCGGACCTCGTGGGCATCGCGGCCGAGGTCGCCCAGGAGTGGCCGCACCTCGACACCGTGGAAACCCCCGAGGCCGACGCCGCGTTGACCTGGCACGGCGCGGGCTACCTCTACACCGGCTATCTGCGCATCGCCCCGGCCGTCCGCCTCTGGCGCACCGTCGTCGGTGACGACGACACCGTGACCGTCGCCTGGCGCCACGAACCCGACCCCGAGGGCGTCATCGAGTTCACCGGCCCGCGGACCGGCCGGGTGACCGTACCGACCAGTGCCTTCGTCGCGGCCGTGGCCGAACTCGACCGTGCGCTGCTCGCCGCGATGGACCAACGCATCGCCGAACTGGCGGAGTTCGGCGCCGCGTCCGATGTCCGGCTGGACGTCGAGCAGTTGCGCCGCGACCACCACGAGCGTGCCCGCCGGCTCCCCCGTGCCCTGGCCCACGCCCCCCGCACGGACTGGGACGCCGTACGCACCGGCCTCCGCGCTCTCCTCGGCCGAACTCCCTGACCGCGTCGCCTTCCGCGTATGCCTTGCGGAACCGGGGTGGTCACGGGGCGGCCGACGTCGGGTCGGGCGCCGCCGTAACGGCCTTGGGGCCTTCGGCAGTTGTGGTGGCGGTGAAGGTGCGGCGGGTGGACCAGGTCAGGGCGGCTGTCGCGGTCAGGGCGAGGAGGGGGACGCTGAAGCCGGCGCGGGTGCCGGCCGGGCCGTCGACGAGCCGGCCGACCGCGGCGGCGGAGACGGCGATGCCCCCCGCGCACGCGGAGTTCGTCCAGGTGAAGGACTGGGTCAGGACCGACCGGTCCACGACCGACTCGACGAGCGTCGAGCAGACGATGATGCACGGCGCGACGCCGACGCCGGGCAGCAGGAGCGCGCAGCCCAACCACAAAGGGGTGTCGGCCAGCAGCGGCAGCAGCGACGCACCGGCCAGAAAGCTGAGGATCAGGGGCAGTTGGGCAGCGGGCGGGGTGTGCGGGCGGTGCCGACAGTAGGCGAGTCCGGCCAACAGGCTTGCCGCGCTCATCAGTCCGTACAGGAACCCGGCCGAGGAGGCCGCGTGGTGGGCGTCGGCGAAGGCGCTCACCGAGACCTGCGTCGAGCCGAAGAAGACGCCCAGGGCGAGGTTGACCGCCAGCAGGGTGGCGAAGTTCCGGGTCCACAGCGTCCTCGGGCGCGCCGTGCTGGGCGTACGGGCCGGGGCGGGCGGGCCTGCGGGCGGGCGTGCGGATGGGCCTCCCGGCGGGCCTCCCGGCGCCGGGGTCGTACGGCGCTGCGCCGCGAACGCCAGCCCGCCGCCGACGACGAGCGTCCCCGCCAGCACCGTGCCCGCGGCCGGGTGCAGCCGAGTCGCCGACAGCACCGCGAGGGCGGGGCCGAGGAGGAACGCGACGTCGCTGCTGATCGTTTCGAGCGCGAAGGCCGCGGGGAGTTCCGGCCTGCCGTGCAGCAGCGCCGACCAGCGGGCCGCCGAGAGCGCGCCGACCTGCGGGATGGTCGCGCCGGCGGCGAGGCCGGCCGCCATCAGCGCCGCCGTGGGGGCCCCCACCAAGGCCAGCGTGACGAGGGCGGCGAGCGCGACGGCGTGCGCGCACAGGAGGGGGACGAGGACGCGCGGCTGCCCGAGCCGGTCCATGAGGCGGGCCGTCTGCGGGCCCACCAGGGTCTCCGCCACGGCGTACGCGCCGGTGACCAGGCCGGCCGCCCCGAACGACCCGGTCTCGCCGTGGATCAGCCAGACGATGCCGAGGCCGGCCATGGCCACGCCGACCCGGGCGGGGGCGGCGGCCAGGAAGAAGGCCGACGCGCCGGGGGTCCGCAGGGCGGAACGGTAGGAGGCTGCTCCCGTCCGAGCCGCCACGGGGGTACGGGACCTCCGCGCGGTACGGCGGAGTCCGGGCGCGGCACGCCCCAACTCCCTTGCGGTGGAGCCGGATTCGGGTGCGATACGACGGAACCAGTGCCGTGGTGTCACGGCGAACCTTCCGCTGCGCGGTGGGGCGGTCCGGGGGCGGCGCCCGTTCGCGGGCACCGCCCTCCCACCACCAGGAGTCGTCCATGGTGACGCGGGCGGGGCGGCATCGAAGTCCGCGG
The DNA here is from genome assembly GCF_040702025.1 of Streptomyces sp. NPDC088194. Taxonomy (NCBI): domain Bacteria; kingdom Bacillati; phylum Actinomycetota; class Actinomycetes; order Kitasatosporales; family Streptomycetaceae; genus Streptomyces; species Streptomyces sp. NPDC088194. The sequence goes on from NZ_JBFBIV010000088.1 coordinate 14,839, forward strand.
CCGCCTCCGCGTCGGCTCCATCGCCGGCAGAAACGTCGAGTAGTGAGATCGGGAAGCAAGACCCGCGGTCGGCGTCCGGTTCAGGGCCGACGTGCGGATCGAGCAGGAGTCGACACTAGCGGTGCCGCCGGGCGGAGAGAAGCGGAGAGGAAGCCCGTTCTCTCCCCGCTCGTACCGGCGCCGTCCGCGGCGGCGCGGGCCACCGCGGCGGACCCCCCCTCCCCACACTCGTTCCACTCCCTCAACGATCACTTCTCGAAGACAGGTGGACACTTTCCGTCAGCACTTGGCACACTGGGCCCCACCCGTCACACAGCTCCGACGCGTGACGGCACTTGCCACATACGGCCCGGGGGGGACGCATGGGAAAACCGCAGGGTGACGGCGATGGCTTCGGCGGCATCGACCGACCGTCGACGGCAACAACTCCGCGCAGGCGGCCGACAACGACTGGCGGTCGAAAGCGAACCCCTTCGGACTCCTGACCACCGAACTCGGTGAACTCGGCGAACTCGACGCCCACTTCGCCTGGACACGCGACCAGCTACCGATGCTGACGCGACGGCACAGCCCGGCCACCGCCAGGAGGACGGACTCGTATGACAGCAAACGGGACGAGGGCGACTTCGACGGTCCGGAGGAGGCCAACCATAAGGCACCGGACGGCAGTGGCCGCGCTCGGCGGACTGCTGCTGACCCTGGTGACCGCGTGCGGCGGCAGTGCACCGAGCGCCACCAGTCTCGCGGACAAGCAACGGCGGCCGGTGGCGAAGGAGTACTGGAAGATCTACCGGGCCGTTCACGACGTGACGAACGGCTGGGATGTCACCGACGGCACCTTCGAGTACTGCGCGGGCAAACGGCCCCGACTGGACTACAGGATCGTCTATTTCGCGGCCGGGTCGACCGGCAAGGAATCGGAGGCTCAGATCGACGCCACCCTCGTGGCCCGGCTCAAGACGGTCGGCTGGAACCTCGCCCCCGCAGGCAGCAAGCGTTTCTCAGCGACGCGTGGGGACCTCACCGTGCGAACGTACGAATTGCCCGAGAGTCCCGAGACCGGCAAACGGGTGGTCACCGTCAACGTGCAGAGCGGCTGCGTCGACTACGGGAACAACGTCGCCCGCGTCCTCAAGGTGGTGGACGAATACCCCCAGAAGGACGCCGCCTCCTCCCCCGTCCCCACCGGGCTGGCCACGCGGACGCCCTGACGGGGAGGGGGAGTTGGGGGAGGTGAAGGGTCAGGTGGTGGTGAGGAGCTGGAGGGTGTCGATCACGCGGTTGGAGAAGCCCCACTCGTTGTCGTACCAGGCGACGACCTTGATGTGGCGGCCGTCGACGCGGGTGAGGGCGGAGTCGAAGATGGCGGAGGCGGGGTTGCCGGTGATGTCGGAGGAGACGAGGGCGTCCTCGGAGTACTCGAGGACGCCGGCGAGCGGGCCCTGCGCCGCGGTGCGGTAGGCGGCCAGGACGTCCTCGCGGGTGACATCGCGGGAGACGGTCGTGTTGAGTTCGACGATCGAGCCGACCGGGACCGGCACGCGGATCGAGTCGCCCGAGAGCTTGCCGTCGAGGTCGGGGAGGACCAGGCCGATCGCCTTGGCGGCGCCGGTGGTGGTGGGCACGATGTTGACGCCGGCGGCGCGGGCCCGGCGGGGGTCGCGGTGCGGGCCGTCCTGGAGGTTCTGCTCCTGCGTGTAGGCGTGCACCGTCGTCATGAAGCCGTGCTCGATGCCGGCGAGGTCGTGCAGGACGGCGGCGAGCGGCGCGAGCGCGTTGGTGGTGCAGGAGGCGTTCGAGACGATCGTGTGCAGGGCCGGGTCGTACGCGTCGGTGTTGACCCCGTAGGCGAGGGTCACGTCGGCACCGTCGGACGGCGCGCTGACCAGGACCTTCCGGGCGCCCGCGTCGAGGTGGGCGCGCGCGGCCTTCGCGGAGGTGAACCGGCCGGTCGACTCCAGCACGATGTCGACACCGAGGTCGGCCCACGGCAGCTGCGCCGGCTCCCGCTCGGCCAGCACCTTGATGCGGCGGCCGTCCACGACGAGGACGTCGCCGTCGACGCTCACCGGGCGGCCGAGCCGGCCGGAGGTCGAGTCGAAGGCGATCAGGCGGGCGAGGGCGGCCGGCTCGGTGAGGTCGTTGACGGCCACGACCTCCAGGTCGGTGTCCCGTTCGAGCAGCGCGCGCAGCACGTTGCGCCCGATGCGGCCGAATCCGTTGATGGCGATGCGGGTCATGAGTGGTGTCCCCAGTTCCTGAAGTCTCTTCGCGTTCTCCACCCAGGTTCGCGTGCGGCGGCGGCGTACGGCGTAGGCCCGAGCGCCACGGTTCGCAAGGATCGCGCCACGCGCGCGCCACAGGCGTCCCGCACCCGCACCGCCCCCGGTCACGCACGCGCCACAGGCGTCCCCGCGCCCAGTCACACCCGCGCCGCGCCCGGCCACGCCCGCGCCGCGCCCGCCCCGGACCCCGCTACTCGCCGCGCGTGAACGTACGCCGGTACTCGCTCGGCGTCGTCCCCAGCGTGCGCTGGAAGTGCATCCGCAGGTTCGCCCCCGTGCCCAGGCCCACGTCCGCCGCGATCTGCTCGACGCTCCGCTCGGACCGTTCCAGCAGCTCGCGCGCCACGTCCACCCGGGCCCGCATCACCCACTGCATCGGCGTGTACCCGGTGTCCTCGATGAAGCGGCGCGAGAACGTACGGGGCGACACCGCCGCGTGCCGGGCCAGCACGTCGAGGGTGAGCGGCTCGCCGAGCCGGCGCAGCGCCCACTCGCGGGTGGCGGCGAACCGCTCCCCCAGCGGCTCGGGCACGCTGCGCGGCACGTACTGCGCCTGGCCGCCGCTGCGGTACGGGGCCGCGACCAGGCGCCTGGCCGCGTGGTTCGACGCGGCCACCCCCAGCTCGCGGCGCAGCACGTGCAGGCACAGGTCGATCCCCGAGGCGGCGCCGGCCGACGTCAGCACGCTGCCCTCGTCCACGAACAGGACGTTCTCGTCGACCCGGACCCGCGGATGCTTCGCCGCGAGCGCGCGCGTGTAGTGCCAGTGCGTGGTGGCCCGCTTCCCGTCGAGCAGACCGGTGGCGGCGAGCGCGAACGCGCCGGTCGAGATCGCGGCGAGCCGCGCGCCCCGCTCGTGGGCCGCGATCAGCGCGTCGACGACGGCCCGCGGCGGGTCCTCCCGGTCCGGGAACCGGTAGCCGGGGATGAAGACGATCTCGGCCCAGCCGAGCGCGTCCAGGCCGTCGGCCACGTGGTACGACAGCCCGTCGCCCCCCGCGACCAGCCCGGGCGCGGCACCGCACACCCGTACCTCGTACGGCATGCTCGCGCGGGTCGAGAAGACCTGCGCGGGAATCCCGACGTCGAGCGGCTTGGCCCCTTCGAGCACGAGGACGGCGACGCGATGCAGGTGGGAGGCGGGCACGGGCACCAGGGTAAGCGGCGGTGCCGGGGCGACGGCCGACCGCGCGCGCCGCGCCGGACCGGGCCGGGCCGGACGAGGCCGAGCCGCGTCGAGCCAGGCCGCCCCCGGCCGAACCGCACGCGCCGCACCACCCGGAGCCACGCCGCGCCACACCCCGCCGCGCCGGCCCCGCCAACCCCCGTACCGCACCGCCGACACGCACCCCAAACCGGCAGAACGGGCGTTATTCGTAGGGCGGCTGACGACTGTTCACACAGGCGTCATCATCCCGCCCGAAACGATCCGCGCGGAATCCGTTGCCCTGCACATCAATAAGGGCCATGATCTCTCACTTCAAGGTCGGCTGGAGAACCGTGGCGGCAGTCGCCGCGGCGCTGACCGTCTTCGGCCTCGCAGGGGCCGACGCCGAAGGCAGTACCGCCACCGCGGCGACCACCGGCCAGCGGTACTCCGCCGCCTGCCCGGCCGCGGACGTGGTGACTCCCGCCCTGAACAGCAATCTGATCGCCAACCCCGGCGCCGAGGACTTCACCGCGGTCACCTCGCTCGGCGCACCGGCCGGGGACACGCAGGACGTCCCCGACTGCTGGGAGGCGTCCTCTCCGATGAACGCGCCGGGCGCGGTCCTGGAATCGACCTCGTCGTCGGCTCCCGGCCAGACCGGCAGCCGCACCTTCTACGGCGGCTACGACTACGACTCCCCGCAGGTCTCGATCGTGGGCGTCACCACCACGGCCACCCAGATGATCGACGTCAGCTCGCTGGACGCGGGCGGCAAGTCGTTCACGCTGACCGGCGCGATCGGCGGCTACACCACCCAGAGCGACTACGCCACCGTCACCGCCGCGTTCCAGGACGCCGACGGCGCCACCCTCGGCTCCGCGGCCCTGGCCCCGGTCAACGCCGCCCAGCGCGGCAACATCACCAGCCTGATTCCGGAAGCGGCGGCCGGCACGGTCCCGGCCGGCACGAAGAAGATCTTCGTCACCGTGGCGTCGACCGGCGTCAGCGCCGGCTACGGCATCGACGGCCGGGCCGACAACCTGAACCTGACGATCGCCCCGAGCGATTCGGGCCAGCACTACACCGCGCCCTGCCCGGCCGCCGACCAGGTCACCCCGGCGCTCAACGCCAACCTGATCGCCAACCCCGGCGCGGAGGACTACACCGCCGCGACGGCGCTCGGCGCACCGGCCGGCGACGACCAGACCGTCGCCGACTGCTGGACCAGCGCCTCCCCGCTCGACGCACCCGACGGCACGCAGGAGTCGGCGCCCTCGACCTCTCCCGGCGTCACCGGTGACCGGGTCTTCTACGGCGGCTCGAACCCCGACGGCGTCTCGGCCGCGGGCATGGTCACCAGCGGCACCCAGCTCGTCGACGTCGGCTCGCTGCACGCGGACGGGCAGCCGTACAAGCTGACCGGCGAGGTGGGCGGCAACGCGTCGCAGGGCGACTTCGCCCAGGTCATCGCCACGTTCGAGGGCACGGACGGCGCGACTCTCGGCACGGCGTCCATCGGCCCGGCCACCGCGGCCCAGCGCGGCAACACCTCCGCGCTGCTCTCGGACGGCACCTACGGCACGATCCCGGCCGGCACCCAGAAGGTCCTGGTCACGATCATCACGGCAGCCGTCGACGACGACCGCGACAGCGACGGCGCGGCCGACAACCTGAACCTGACCATCGGCCAGAAGTCGGTCGGCCAGACCTACACGGCGCCCTGCCCGGCCGCCGACCAGGTCACCCCTGCGCTCAACGCCAACCTGATCGCCAACCCCGGCGCGGAGGACTACACCGCCGCGACGGCGCTCGGCGCCCCGCTGGGCGACGACCAGACCGTCGCCGACTGCTGGACCAGCGCCTCCCCGCTCAACGCACCCGACGGCACGCAGGAGTCGCGTGCGTCGACGTACCCCGGCGTCACCGGCAGCCGGGTCTTCTACGGCGGCACGAACCCCAGCACCGTCTCGATCCCGGGCATCGCCACCACCGGCACGCAGACCATCGACGTCGGCTCGCTCGGCACGGACAGCCAGCCGTTCAAGCTCGCCGGCGACCTCGGCGGCTACTCGACGCAGAGCGACTACGCGACCGTCACGGCCACGTTCGAGGACGCCAAGGGCGCCACCCTCGGCGCGGGCATCATCGGCCCGGTCACCGCGGCCCAGCGCAACAACGTCTCCAGCCTGGTCCACCAGGCGTGGTACGGCACGGTCCCGGCCGGCGCCGCGAAGATCCTCGTCACCGTGGCCACGGTCGGTGTCAGCAGCGGCGCCAACAGCGACGGCACGGCCGACAACCTGAGCCTGACCATCGGCTCGGGCGCGGTGCCGTCGGGTCCGGTCCTCCAGACGATGCCGTACGCGTCGGTCGGTGACATTCCGGGCACCCACGTGGACCCGGGCACCGGCGCCGTCGTCCCCAACGTCACGCCGGGCTCGCTGTACCGGCCCGCGGGCGTGTCCGTCGGCGGCAACTCCGCGCAGGGGGCGCAGGCGAAGGCCGACGTCCGGGCGGAGCTGACCAGCGTCGGCGACGGCTCGGTGTACGTCTCGAACACCGGCGACAACGTGGTGGCCAAGCTGCGCAACGGCGACACCGCGATCATCGCCGGCTCCCTGGAGGACAACGGGGAGAAGGGCGACCACGGCAAGGCCACCGACGCGACGCTGTACCAGCCGGCCGGCACCGCGGTGGACGCGGGCGGCGACGTCTTCATCGCGGACAGCGGCGACAACGTGGTCCGCGAGATCACCCCGGACGGGCTGATCCGGCGGTTCGCCGGCACCGGGACCGCGGGCCGCAGGACCTCCTCCAGCGCGCTGTCGACCCAACTCGACGGCCCCGCGGCGGTGGCGGTCGACGCGGCGAGGAACGTGTACGTCTCCGACACCCACAACAACCGGGTGGTCGAGGTGTCCTCGAAGGGGAAGGTCGTCCGGGTGATCGGCACCGGCCGGGCCGGGTACGCCGGAGACGGCAAGGCGGCCACGCGGGCGCAGCTGAACCAGCCGAACGGGCTGGCGCTGGACGCGAAGGGCAACCTCTACATCGCGGACTCGGCCAACAACGTGATCCGCCGGGTGGACGCGAGGACCGGGACCGTCACCACGGTGGCCGGGAACCACGCCGCGGCCAAGGCGAGCGACGGGCTCGGCGGGTTCGCCGGCGACGGCGGACCGGCCACCGCGGCACGCCTCAACGACCCGCAGGGCGTGACCGTCGACGGCGCGGGCGACCTGTTCGTCGCCGACACCTTCAACAACGCGATCCGGCAGGTCACGCCGGACGGGACCATCACCACCGTGGTGAACTCCTCGGCCGCGCCGGGCGGGGAGAGCAGCGGCGCGGCGCCGACCGCCTCGAAGCTCAACACCCCGATCGCGGTCGCGGTCGACCTGTCCACCCACCTGCTGTACATCGCCGACACGCGCAACAACGCCGTCGCCCAGGTGCTCGGTGTCGCCCAGTCCGGCACCGCGGCCGGCCCGGTGGCCCCCGCGAAGTCCTGACCCGGCCCTCACGAGACGAAGAAGAGAGACGATGAGCAACACCGCTTCCGAACAAGCGGGTTCGGCCCGCGCGGGTGCCACCCGCTCCGGTTCCGCCCGCACGGGTTCGGCCCATTCCGGTTCCGCCCGCTCCGGTTCCGCCCGCTCGGGCATGTCCCGCCGCCGGTTCATCACCAGCGCGGCGACGCTGGCCGGCGCCGCCGGTGCGGCCGGCGTGCTTCCGGAGAGCCTGGCGAAGGCCGCGGCCGCGAGCCCGGCCAAGGGCAGCCTGTCCCAGGTCAAGCACGTCGTGTACGTGATGATGGAGAACAGGTCGTTCGACCACTACTTCGGCACCTTCCCCGGTGCCCGCGGGTTCAGCGACCCGACTGCCATCAGGCTGCCGAACGGCGACTCGGTCTTCAAGCAGCCCGACCCGGCCAACCCCGACGGCTACCTCGAACCGTTCCACATGTCCACCATCAGCACCGGCGCGGCCGCGATACCGTCGCTGTCGCACGACTGGCGCGACCAGCACGCCTCGTGGAACCACGGCGCGATGGACGGCTGGATGACCACCCACCTCGCCTCGGACGGCGAGGTCAACGGCTCCTACACGATGGGGTACTTCACCCGCGAGGACATCCCGTTCCACTGGGCGCTCGCCGAGTCGTTCACCCTGCTCGACAACTACCACTGCTCGATCCTGGGCCCGACGGACCCGAACCGGCTGGTGTGGATGTCCGGCACCAACGACCCGCAGGGCAAGTTCGGCGGACCGGTGCTGGAGACCGTGACGCCGAACCCGATGACGCACCCGTCGGCGGCGGAGATCCTGTACGACGCGGGGTACAGCGTCAAGACGTACTTCTCCGGCGCGACCAGCGGGTTCAACGTGTTCTCGTGGTTCGCCAACTTCCAGAACCGGACCACCCTGCCGGCCGCCCTGTACAACTCCGTGATGAGCGGCGGCACGCTGTACGGGGACGGCACGCCCGGCCGGGTCGGCGACCCCACCAGCCCGACCGCCGCGGCGGACCCGAACCTCGGGTTCGAGGAGGACTGCGCCAACGGCGTTCTCGCGGACGTGTCCTGGCTGTACATGCCGAGTGCGGCCGACGAGCACCCGCCGAACCTCCCCGCGGCCGGCGCGCAGTACCTCGCGTCGAAGCTGGAGGCGCTCGCGGCCAACGAGGACCTGTGGAACTCGACCGTGTTCGTGCTCAACTACGACGAGAACGACGGGTTCTTCGACCACGTGCCGCCGCCCGTCCCCCAACCGCACAAGTACCCCGAAGAGTTCGTGACCGTGGCCTCGCCGAAGGGCACCCCGGGCGGCGGCCTGCCGGTGGGCGCGGGCTTCCGGGTGCCGTGCATCATCGTGTCCCCCTGGACCGTGGGCGGCCGGATCTTCTCCGAGGTCTCCGACCACACCTCCGGGCTCCAGTTCATCGAGACCCTCACCGCCGCCGGCGGCCTGTCCGGCAACGGCCCGGTCACCTTCACCCCGATCAGCAAGTGGCGCCGCCGCACCTTCGGCGACTTCACCGGGGCGCTGCGCCTGCACGACCGCAAACCGGCCCCGAGCAACCCGCAGTTCGAGCCCGGCACCACGGCGGCCAACCTCGCCGCCCAGACCACGGCCGCGGCCCAGCCGATGCCACCCCGCCCGGGAGCGACCCAGACCATGCCGAAGCAGTCCCACGGCCCCACCACCAAGAACTGACCTCCCCCCAACCCCACTCCCTTCACCCCCAACCCCCGCAGGCCGTCCGCCCCACCGGACGGCCTGCGCCGTTGTCTCCCCGGAGTACCGGGTGCCGCGCGAGGGAAGCACTCGCAAGAGGGGGTGACGGAATGGCGACGTTCGCACCGGGTACCACCGTCGTCCGCCGGGATGTCTTCCGCGGCCGGGTGTGGAGCGCTCAGTCTCTCCGTGTCGTGCACGACTCCCCGGCGGCGCTCGTCGCTGCGTGCCGGCCGGGCAGCGAAGGGCTGGCGCCGACGGCGTGGATCGCGTCGCAGATGTCCGGCGACACCGCGATCCGCCGGCAGGCACTGCACGATCTCGCCTCGGGCGACTGGCGACTGGGCCGGTGGAGGTGGCGGGACACGGTCCTGCTGCTGTGGAATCCCCCGGCGACGTACTTCAGCGTCAACGCCTTCTACCACCCCTACGGCGACCACCACCTCGACCGCTGGTACGTCAACTTCCAGCGCCCGCTGCGCCGTACGACCCTCGGCTTCGACACCTTCGACCTGCTGCTGGACCTCGTGGTCGCACCGGACCTGTCCGGGTGGGAGTGGAAGGACGAGGACGAGTACGCGCAGGGGCGCCGGCTGGGCATCGTGGACGACGAGGACCACGCGGCGGTGGAAGCCGCACGCGGCCAGGCGCTGTCGATGATCGAGCGCGGCGAGGGCCCGTTCGCGGTCGACGCGGGCTGGAGCGGCTGGAGTTCGTCCGCTGGGTGGCCGACCCCGGTCCTGCCGCGGGCAGTACTGCGGACGGACCTGCCCTGACCGCGGGCGTCGTCCGGGCGAGGCGGCTTCGGACGGGTCAGGGGGTGGGTGGGGATTGGGCGGTGGTGATGTGGAGGGTGACCGCGGCGAAGAAGGGGGCGTGGGTGAGGTGGTCGAGGAAGGCGGCGGCGGTGTGGGGGGTGAAGTAGCCGGCGGCGAGGGCGCGTTCGGTGGTGCGTTGGAGGCCGAGGACCTGGTCGGCGGTGCGCAGGTCGCGGAAGACGGTGGGGACGGGGAGGACCGCGGGGACGGTGAAGCCCGCGGCGGCGGCCAGGCGCGGGAGTTGGCGGCCGATGGCGCCGTTGCGGACCACGCGGTCGGTGAGGTGGCGGGTGTAGGCGCGGGTGAGGTCGAGGTCGGGGTGGTCGATGGAGAGGGTCTCCCAGTCGGGTTCGGCCATCACCAGCAGTCCGCCCGGGCGCAGGACGCGGCGGGCCTCGGCGAGCGCGCGGGCGGGGTCGGCCACGTGCTGGAGGACCCGGTCGGTGTGCGCCCGGTCGACGGTCGCGTCGGGGAAGGGAAGGGCGTGCAGGTCGGCCAGTTGGACGTGGGTGGAAGGAAGGAGGGCGGTTCGGGTACGGGCCCGGGCGGCCATGTCGGGGTCGCGGTCGACGCCGAGCACGGTGCCGCCCGGGCCGGCCTCGTCCGCGAGGGCGGGCAGGTCCGTGCCGGGGCCGCAACCGAGGTCGAGGACGGTGTGGCCGGGCCGTATCGCGAGGGCGTCGAGCGCGGCGCGCTTGTACGCGCGGGCGGCGCCGGTGGCGGCCAGCCGGTCCTGGTAGGCGATCCGGTCGGGCACGGCCGCCTCGAACACGGCGTCCGCGGTCCTGGCCAGCGACCGCGCCTCGCGGGCGAGCACCTCCCGCCCGGCGGCGGTGAGCCGCAGCGGGCGCTGCCGCTGCCCCGGCCGGTTGTCCAGGTACTCCACGAGCCGCTTCGCCGCCAGCCGGGCCAGCGCGCCGGACAGGCTGCCCCGGCCGAGCCGCGCCCCGGTCATCCGTTCGACCGCGCTGTTGACGGCGTACCCGTGCAGGGGCCCGTCGGCCAGCGCGCTCAGCACCAGCATCTGGGCGTCGTTCGTCCGCATGGGGGTCAACTCCTGTGCACGGGAGGGTGGGTGGGGGTCGGTTCCCGGCGAGCCGGGTGTCCGGGGGCGCCGGGTGCCCGGCAGGCCGCCGGCGGCCGGGGGACCGCGGGCGACGCGCTCGGGACGCCGCGCACCCGGGTGCCGAATTCCGGCCCGCGGGACGTAACACGCGGCGCGTGTCATCGTTTCGTATTATGGCGGGTCCGCTGACAGGTTCCGCACTCCTCCGGAAGGACCGCGGCATGCGCATGGCCGACCCTCTCTACGCCCTCTACACGCGGCGGTTGCGCCGCCGGGTCGCCGCGTCCGCGCCGCTGCCGCGGCACATCGGGCTGATCATGGACGGCAACCGGCGCTGGGCCCGGCAGATGGGCATCGCCAACCCGAGCCTGGGGCACAAGGCCGGCGGCGAGCACGTCGAGGACGTGCTGTCCTGGTGCGACCGCCTGGACATCCGGCACGTGACCGTCTTCGTCTGCTCCACGGAGAACCTGGCCCGCCGCGACAGCGCCGAAGTGGCCTTCCTGATGGGCCTGATCGAGGACCTGGTGGGCCGGCGCCTCGCCCGCCCGGACTCCCGCCGGCAGATGCACATCGCCGGCTCGCTGGACGCGCTGCCCGACCGTACGGCCGAGGTGCTCAAGGAGGCCGTCGAGGTGACCCGCGACTGCACCACCGGGGCACACGTCACGCTCGCCATCGGCTACGGCGGCCGCCAGGAGGTGGTCGACGCGCTGCGCGAACACCTCTACGAGCAGGCGGAGTCCGGCCGGACGCTGGGCGAACTCGCCGAGGAGATCGACGTCGAGGACGTGGCGAGGCACCTCTACACCGCCGGGCAGCCCGACCCCGACCTGGTCATCCGCACCAGCGGCGAGCAGCGCATGTCGAACTTCCTGCTGTGGCAGAGCGCTTACGCGGAACTGTACTTCTGCGAGGCGTACTGGCCCGCCTTCCGCGAGCTGGACTTCCTTCGCGCGGTGCGCAGTTACTCCGACCGCCAGCGCCGCTGAGCGGGCGCACCCGGCGCAAGTGCCCGGCCCCGCCGGCGGAAAGGTCCGGCCCCGCGGCGGAATCGCCCTGACACGGTGACCGGCCGGGCGGTACGGTCGTCGGGCCCGCCACGCGGTGGCGCGAGGATCTGGGGGGATCTGGGGATGAGCCGGTCGACCGTCCGTCGCGTGTCCAGGGCCGCCACGGCGGCCCTCCTCGTCCCGCTCGCGCTGGCGTCGTGCCAGGGCGCCGCACCGCACCACCAGCACCGCGCCGCCGCTCCTGCGGCAAGCACGCCGGCCCCGAACCCGCACACCGCCGACCCCGACCCCCGGCACCTGGCCCTCGGCGACTGCTTCACGGCGGACCGCACCCTCACCCTCATCGGCGCCACGATGCCGCTCGCGCCCGTACACATCGTGCCCTGCACGCAGCCGCACACCGCGGAGGTGTACGGCCGGTTCACCTTCTCCCAGGGCCACCTTCCCTACCCCGCCCCGGACGACCTGACCGGCACCGCCGAGGCTGACTGCAAGAACCTCGTCACCGCCTACGACATGGACAGCTGGACGCTCTCCCCGACCGTGGACCTGGCCCGGTCGCTGCTGCCGACGCGGGCGGAGTGGGCGGCGGGCGACCAGGACATCATCTGCTACTGGGTGCCGCGCGGCGGCTCCCCGACCACGACGGTGCTGCGCCACGACAAGACCTCGCTGCGCCCCGACCAGTACACCTACCTCGACGCCGCCGACCGGCCGGAGTCCGCCCTCGCAACGACCCCGCGGTCGCAGGGCGAGGACGACCTGAGCTCCTACCAGTTGTGGGCGGCCGGAGTGGCCGACTCGTTCACGACCGAGGCACAACTGCTCGACGGGCACCACTGGCCGGCCAGTGCCCAGGGTCCGGCCAACGCGCTGCTCCAGCGGGTCCGCGCGCTCGCCGCGCAGTGGCGCGACGCCTCCGAGAGCGCGTCCCCGACCGGCATCAAGCGCACGACGCACACCCTCCAGGGCGAGAACTCCGTGCCGCAGGAGCGCGCCGTCCGCCAGGCACTGGGCCTGGCCACCACCCGCGCGCGCTGACGCCGCGACCGGCGGCCGACCGACCCCCGCCGCGCCCGGGGCCGCAACCGGCGTCACGACGAAGCCGCACCCCCACTTGGTAACGAGTTGGACGAGGCTGCGCCGAGCCCCCTTGACGCTCCACTGACAGCGGGCCTACCTTGACATTCGCCAATAGGAAAGTTTCCTAACAGTGAACTGAGGGAGGATGGCGCGCATGGCTGGCACCCCAGGAACGCCGCGCGTACTGCGCGCCATGAACGACCGCGCCGCGCTCGACCTCCTGCTGGAGCACGGAACGCTGTCCCGGACCCGGATCGGCAAGCTCACCGGGCTGTCCAAGCCGACCGCGTCGCAGCTGCTCGCGCGGCTGGAGGCGGCCGGGCTGGTGCTCGCCACCGGCACCACCGCGGGCCGCCCGGGGCCCAACGCCCAGCTGTACTCGGTGAATCCGGCCGCCGCCTACGTCGCCGGCCTGGACGTGAAGACCGAGCGGATCAGGGCCGCGGTCGCCGACATCACCGGCCGCACCGTGGGCGACTTCCGGCTGCCCACGCCGAGCCACCGCGCGGGCAGCGCGGTGGAGCACGTGCTGCGGGCGCTGGAGGGCGCGGTGAAGGCCGCCGGGCTGAACCGCTCCGACCTGCACCGGCTGGTGATCGGGACGCCCGGCGCGTTCGACCCGAGCACCGGACGGCTGCGCTACGCCAGCCACCTGCCCGGCTGGCACTCCCCCAGCCTGCTCGACGAGCTGGCCGCCGCGCTGCCGATGCCGCTGGAGTACGACAACGACGTGAACCTCGCCGCGGTCGCCGAGCAGCGCATCGGCGCGGCCCGCGGGCACGGCGACTTCGCGCTGCTGTGGAACGAGGAGGGCATCGGCGCCGCGTTCGTGATAGGCGGCAAGCTGCACCGCGGCTGGACCGGCGGCGCCGGCGAGGTCGGCTTCCTGCCGGTGCCCGGCACCCCCCTGGTCCGCAACGTCGTCAAGGCGAACAACGGCGGCTTCCAGGAGCTGGCCGGGTGCAACGCGGTGCTGCGGACCGCCCGTGAACTGGGCCTCGACATCCCCGAGGGCAGCCTGGAGGACGCCGCGACCGCGGTGCTGTGCCGCGCGGCCGCGTACTACGAGGAGGCGGCTGGTGAGGCCGGCGGCGGGGAACCCACCGGTCCCTACGCCGAGTTGCTCGCCCGCTGCGCCACCGGCCACGCCATCGGCCTGGCCTCGATCGTCGCGGTGCTCGACCCGGAGCTGATCGTGCTGGCCGGGAACGTGACGGTGGCCGGCGGCGAGCCGCTGCGCGCCATGATCCAGGCCGAGCTGGCCGAACTGGCCGTACCCCGGCCCCGGTTGGTGCTCGGCACGGTCGAGATGCATCCCGTACTCAGCGGCGCCCTGGAGAGCGCGCTCGCCACCACCCGCGACGAGGTGTTCGACACCTCGCGCTGACCCGTGCCCGCCCGCCGCCGACCGCCTGCCGCCGACCGACCGCCACCCGCAGCCCCGTACGCCCGCACCCGCACCCGCCGAGCCCGACACCCGCACCGCAGCACACCGCACCACATCGCACCCGCCGAGAACCGCGGAACGGCAGCCACGCGCCGTCCCGTCGGCACCGCACACCCTCAACCGCCCCGCCCCCACCCCCACCTCCCGGAGGTAAAGCGCAGTGTCCCGTCTGACGAAGGCCGCGGCCGTCGCCGCCGCCGCCGCGATATCCCTGCTCGCGAGCGCGTGTACCGGCCAGAGCTCTTCCGGCGCCACCGACGACGCCAGCAAGGACGTGACCATCAACTTCTGGCACGGCTGGTCCGCGCCCAACGAGTTGAAGGCGATCAACGACAACGTCGCCCGCTTCGAGAAGCTGCACCCGAACATCCACGTCAAGGTGCAGAGCAACATCACCGACGACAAGATCAACCAGGCGCTGCGGGCCGGCGGCAGCAAGGCCCCCGACGTGGTGTCCTCCTTCACCACCGACAACGTCGGCCAGTTCTGCTCCTCCGGCGCGCTCACCGACCTCTCGCCGTTCCTGAAGAAGTCGAAGATCGACACGGCGACCACGTTCCCGAAGACGATGCAGGAGTACACCCAGTTCAACGGCGTGCAGTGCACGCTGCCGCTGCTGGGCGACGCGTACGGGCTGTACTACAACAAGAAGGAGTTCGCCGACGCCGGCATCTCCGCCCCGCCCAAGACGATGTCGGAACTCAAGGCCGACGCCGTGAAGTTGACCAAGTCCAAGGGCGACTCCTACTCCCAGCTCGGCTTCATGCCGGACTTCCACGGCTACGAGTCGACCCCGGGCCACTTCGCCGCCCAGTGGGGCGTGCACTACTTCGACGCCAACGGCAAGGCCCAGATGGCGTCGGACCCCGGCTTCGCCGCGATGTTCAACTGGCAGCAGGACATGGTGAAGTCGCTCGGTGGCTTCTCCAAGCTGGAGAAGTACCGCAACACCTTCGGTGACGAGTTCGGCGCGAAGAACCCGCTGCAGACCGGCCAGGTGGCGATGGGCATCGACGGCGAGTGGCGGCTGGGCATGGCCAAGGACGCCGGCATGAACGACCTGGGCGTGGCGCCCTTCCCGGTGCCCGACAACCAGGCGAGCAGCTACGGCAAGGGCTACGTCACCGGCACCATCGTCGGCATCGCCAACACCAGCACCAAGAAGAACGCCGCCTGGGAGCTGGTGAAGTTCATGACCACCGACACCGACGCGGTCGTCTCCTTCGCCAACGCGATCCACAACGTGCCCTCCACGCTGGCCGCGCTGAAGTCCCCGAAGCTCGACCAGGACCCGGGCTTCAAGACCTTCATCGACATCGCGCTGAACCCGGCCAGCACCACCACCCCCCCGAGCGTCAACGGCGGCGCCTACCAGGTGACGTTGCAGGACTTCGGCTACGACTACGAGTCCGGCAAGTCCAAGAACCTCAAGTCCGGGCTCGAAGGCGTCGACACGCAGGTCGACAAGGACATCGCGCAGGCCAAGTGATGAGCGCCGTCCACCCCCTGCTGCGCGCCAAGCGCAGAAAAGCCGCCCTGCGGAACCTCGCGTTCCTCTCCCCGTGGATCATCGGGTTCGCCGTCTTCTTCGCCTACCCGCTGCTGTCCACCGTCTACTTCTCGTTCATGCACTACAACGGCTTCAACCCGCCGACGTGGACCGGCGGGAAGAACTGGTCGTACGTCTTCACGCAGTACCCGCTGTTCTGGCCGGCACTGCGCAACACGCTGTGGCTGGTCATCGTGATGGTCACCCTCCGGGTGATCTTCGGGCTGGGCATCGGCATGCTGATCACGAAGATCAAGACCGGCGCGGGCCTGTTCCGTACCGCGTTCTACCTGCCGTACCTTGCCCCGCCGGTCGCCGCCACCATGGCGTTCGTCTTCCTGCTCAACCCCGGCACCGGCCCGGTGAACAACATCCTCGGCGGGCTCGGACTGCCCACCCCGGGCTGGTTCACCGACCCGCACTGGGCCAAGCCCGCGCTCACCACGCTGGCGCTGTGGGGCATCGGCGACCTGATGGTCATCTTCATGGCCGCGCTGCTCGACGTCCCCAAGGAGCAGTACGAGGCAGCCGAGTTGGACGGCGCGGGCCCCTGGTCCCGGTTCCGGTACGTCACGCTGCCGAACATCTCGCCGATCGTGATGTTCGCGGTGGTCACCGGCGTCATCCAGACCATGCAGTACTACACGCAGCCACTGGTCGCCGGGAAGGTCGCCTCCGGCATCATCGGCAACTCCGGCCAGCAGTTCGAGCCGGGCTACCCCGACAAGTCCACCCTGACCCTGCCGCAACTCGTCTACAACCTGGGCTTCCAGCGCTTCGACTACGGCTCCGCGTGCGTGGTCGCCCTGGTGCTGTTCGCGCTGGCGATGGCGTTCACGGCCCTGCTGATGCGGCGCCGCAGCGGCTTCCTGGCCGCGGAGGACTGACCCGAGATGACGCACATGACCGACACCACCCTCGCCGCCGGACCGGCGCCGTCCCGCACCGGCCACGCCCCCGACCCCCGCGCCCTCAAGGCCGCCCGGCGCAGGCGCACCCTGCACTGGATCGGCGTGCACTCGCTGGGCATCGCCGCGGCCGCGTTCTTCGTGCTGCCGTTCGTCTTCGTGGTGCTCACCGCACTGATGAGCGACAACCAGGCGCTCACCCGGTCGCTGTGGCCGCACCCCTTCGAGTGGTCCAACTTCCGTACCGTCTGGGACACTCCGGGCTTCCTGACCTGGTGGCGCAACACCCTGGTCTACTCGGTGGCCGGCACCGTGCTGACCGTCGTGTCGTCGCTGCCGGTCGCCTACGCGCTGGCGAAGTTCCGCTTCCGCGGCCGCAATCTGATCATGGTGCTGGTGATCTCCACCATGATGCTGCCGCCCCAGGTGATCATCATCCCGATGTACCTGTTCTGGACCAAGCAGCTGCACATGGACGGCACGCTGTGGCCGCTGATCATCCCGATGGCCTTCGGTGACGCCTTCACCATCTTCCTGCTGCGCCAGTTCCTGCTGACCATCCCCAAGGAGTACACCGAGGCGGCCAAGGTCGACGGCTGCGGCGAACTGCGCACCCTGCTCACCGTGATCGTCCCGATGATCCGCCCGGCGATCGCCGCGGTCGCCCTCTTCCAGTTCTTCTACTGCTGGAACGACTACTTCGGCCCGCAGATCTACGCCAGTTCCAACCCGGCGGCGTGGACCCTCAGTTACGGATTGGAGTCCTTCAAGGGCGCCCACCACACCAACTGGAATCTGACCATGGCGGCCACCGTTCTGGTGATGGCCCCGGTGATCGTGGTCTTCTTCTTCGCTCAAAAAGCCTTCATCGAAGGCGTGACCCTGACAGGAGTCAAGGGATGAAACTGGCGGTCGTGGGCGGCGGGTCCACATACACACCCGAACTCATCGACGGGTTCGCGCGGTTGCGCGACACCCTGCCAGTGGAGGAACTGGTACTGATCGACCCGGCCGCGGACCGGCTGGAGCTGGTCGGCGGGCTGGCCCGGCGGATCTTCGCGAAGCAGGGCCACCCCGGGCGGATCGTCACCACCGACAACGTGGCCGCCGGGGTGGAGGGCGCCGACGCGGTGCTGCTCCAGCTGCGGGTCGGCGGGCAGGCGGCGCGCAACCAGGACGAGACGTGGCCGCTGGAGTGCGGCTGCATCGGCCAGGAGACCACCGGCGCGGGCGGCCTCGCCAAGGCGATGCGCACGGTGCCGGTGGTGCTGGACATCGCCGAGCAGGTGCGCAGGGCCGCGCCGGACGCCTGGATCATCGACTTCACCAACCCGGTCGGCATCGTGACCCGGGCGCTGCTCCAGGCCGGGCACAAGGCGGTCGGGCTGTGCAACGTGGCCATCGGCTTCCAGCGCAAGTTCGCGCGGCTGCTGGACGTGGCACCCGAGCAGGTGCACCTCGACCACGTGGGGCTCAACCACCTCACCTGGGAGCGCGGGGTGCGGCTGGGCGGCCCGGACGGCGAGAACCTGCTGCCCAAGCTGCTCGCCGAGCACGGCGACGCCATCGCCGAGGACCTGCACATGCCGCGCGGGATCGTGGACCGGCTCGGCGTCGTCCCGTCGTACTACCTGCGCTACTTCTACCAGCACGACGCGGTGGTGCGGGAGTTGGGCAGCAAGCCGTCGCGGGCCAGCGAGGTCGCCGCGATGGAGAAGCAGCTGCTGGAGATGTACGGCGACCCGGCGCTCGACGAGAAGCCGGAGCTGCTGTCCAAGCGGGGCGGCGCGTTCTACTCGGAGGCGGCCGTCGCGCTCGCCTCCTCGCTGCTGCGCGCCGGGTCGCCCTCGTGGAGCGGCGACGTGCAGGTGGTCAACACCTACAACAACGGCACCCTGCCCTTCCTCGCCGACGACGCCGTCATCGAGGTGCCCGCGCTCGTCGACGGCACCGGCGCCACGCCGCTGCCGGTGCCGCCGCTGGAGCCGCTCTTCGCCGGCCTGGTCGCGAACGTGACCGCGTACGAGGACCTGGCGCTCGAAGCGGCGCTGCGCGGCGGCCGGGACCGGGTGTTCGCCGCCCTGCTGGCCCACCCGCTGATCGGGCAGTACGAGTACGCCGAAGGTCTGACGGACCGTCTGATCGCGCACAACCGGGAGCACTTCGCGTGGGCGTGACTTCGGAACCGCTCGTCCCCGGTGGCGTCCTCGCCATCGACGCGGGCAACAGCAAGACCGACGTCGCGCTGGTCGCCGCCGACGGACGGGTGCTCGGCAGCGCCCGCGGCGGCGGCTTCCAGCCGCCGATCGTCGGGATCGACCCGGCCGTCGCGGTCGTCACCGAGGCGGTGGAACGCGCGGCCGCGGCCGCCGGGCCGACTACTAAGGCGTGACGTTCGACAACGGCATCCGTACCGTGATCACGCCCAC